>JASBTS010000004.1 GCA_030148305.1 Allomuricauda sp.
CCGGCCATTTCCACAACGGTTTTCAAAGATCCTCCACCATTGTCCCTTAGATCCAAGATGATGCCCTCGGCACCTGCCTCTTTCAATCTTTCCACCTCTTTGGCCACATCGGTAGCCGCATTGCGTTCGGTGTAATCTTCAAAATCCACATAGAACTTAGGAAGGTTGATCAATCCATATTTGTGATCGTCACTGTCAATAGTGGCGGATTTTGCATAAGACTCTTCCAACTCCACTACATCTCTTGTGATGGACACTTTTTGAATGGTTCCGTCCACTTTTCTAACGGTAAGGTCCACTCTGGTTCCTTTTGGGCCTTTGATCAATTTAATGGCATCGTCAAGGCGCATCCCTACAATATCGATGGGCTCTTCACCTTGCTGGCCTACTTTCAAAATTTCATCCCCCACTTCAAGGGACTGATCCCTCCAAACGGGTCCACCTGAAATGATCTCCACAATTTTAGCTCCTTCAGGTTTTTTCTGAAGTCGGGCACCAATACCTTCAAACTTACCGGACATGCCAATGTCAAATCGTTCTTTTTCCTCTGGGGCAAAATAGAACGTATGGGGGTCAAATTCCTCCACAATGGTGTTCAAATACTGAACAAACCAATCCTTACGCTCCAAATCGTCCACAAAGTCGAAGAATTCGTCCAAAGTGTTCTTGGTCACTTCCCTTGCTTCCTCCTCGGTGGTCACCTTGTCCACGTTGGCCGGAATATCGTTGAAGGCCAATATCGTCTCTGAGTCCACGTTGGCTTCTTGGTTCGCATCGGAGATCCTATTGTCGATTTTGTTTTCAAAAACGTTCAAGGTGTTGTACTTGAGTTGCTTTCTCCAACGCTCTTTAAGCTGTTTTTTGTTGGCGGCGAACTCTTGGTTCTCGTAATCGATGTTGATGGTTTCATCAACTGTGTAATCGAAGGGTTCTGCCAAAACTTCCTTGTAAATTTCCTTTGCTTCTTCCATACGCAACATCAAGCGTTGGTATACGGCATTGAAAAAAGTAATATCGGTGTTCCTGATCTCGTCATCGATCATGAACCGATACTTTTCAAAATCCCTGATATCACTTTCAAGGAAATATCTTTTTGTAGGATCTACAATGTCGATGAAATCATCAAACACGTTGGAGCTAAAATTGTCGTTAAGGTCTTTGGGCTCATAGTGCCCCCTTTCCAAAACATAAGTAATCAAATCCAGCAAAAGCTTATCCTTGTCGTCGTTGTCGAAAGACTTATTGGTAAAGCTACATGAGGCTACTGCAACAAGAATAACCAAAAGTGCCAAGATAAAGTTCTTCTTCATAATGTGATTTTTTTCTGGAGCGAAATAATCTGACCTCATACCGTCAAATCTTCGTTACGTCATCCGTCGTTCTTAATTGTATGAATTCCCTAAGATACAGAAAAAACCGTGCCAGTTCCGTTTGCTGCTTTTAATTTTTTGTTAAACGGCGAAGGCTCCATATCCTTATGAAAAACGTATTTTTATGCCTTTAATTATACCGCATGGAAAAACCACTCATTTTGGTCACCAACGATGATGGAATCACAGCCCCTGGACTTAGGGCCCTGATTCGCTCCATGAAAGAGATCGGTGAGGTGGTGGTCGTGGCCCCGGATAGCCCCCAATCGGGCATGGGACATGCCATTACGGTGGATAGCACCCTGTTTTCCAAAAAAGTGGTGGTGGACCATAAAGAAGGCGCCCCAAGTGAGTATAGCTGTAGTGGAACCCCTGCGGATTGTGTAAAATTGGCTCTTCGGGTATTGCTGGACCGGACACCGGACATTTGTGTGAGTGGCATCAACCATGGTTCCAATTCCTCTATCAATGTTATCTATTCGGGTACCATGAGCGCTGCCATTGAAGCCGGTATCGAAGGTATTCCTGCCATTGGGTTTTCCCTTTGCGACTATTCATGGAATGCCGATTTTGAACCTTGTTTGGTCGCGGTGAAGAAAATTGTCTCCGAGGCTTTGACCAACGGAATGCCCAAGGGTACCGTGCTCAACGTGAACATTCCCAAAATTGAAAAACCAAAAGGAATCAAGATATGCAGACAGGCAAGAGGCAATTGGAAGGAAGAATTCGATAAGCGCAGGAGCCCCTCAGGGAAGGATTATTACTGGCTTACCGGGCAATTTGAACTTTTGGACAAAGGCGAGGATACCGATGAGTGGGCCTTGGCCCAGGGGTACATTTCGGTGGTGCCGACCCAGTTCGACCTTACAGCACACCATGCCATACCATTAATCAACAATTGGAACTTAAATGAAAAATAGAAAAGAAATCATCATTGGCTTTGTGGTAGGAATCATTGCCAACACCTTTGGTACTTTACTCTACATACTGCTATTTTCAGATTTGAGTATCATTGATACCTTCAATGCGGCAGTGGATCAAGGCCATATTGGCAGCCTTCTTGCTTTGGGAGCCATATTGAACTTGATTGCCTTTTTCGGATTTTTGCGAATCAAAAGAGATAATAGAGCCAAGGGGGTCATGCTGGCCACATTGGTTACGGCGTTGGTTATTTTGTTGTATAAAGTGCTATCTTAAACCCACAATTATTTTGCTTTTGAAGTTTCAAGAGCAAGACCAAGACCTAAATAAAAATGTCCCAAATACCTACTAAAAAATATGACCTGGAAGATAGAATAGTGGAATTTGCAGCAAATACGGCATTGTTCTATCAAGGTTTGCCAAAAGACGCTATCGGCAATTACTATGGAAACCAATTACTGCGTTCAGGAGGAAGTGCAGCGCTAAATTTTGGCGAAGTGCAGGGAACCAACTCCGACAAGGATTATATCAATAAAGCTAGTCTTAGCTTGAAGGAACTCAAAGAATCAAGGGTGAATTTGAAAATTCTGAAGAAATTGGATTTTGGCAACGGTATTCGAAGAAATAGTCTTTTGGATGAGGCGGAACAGCTGATAAAAATTATCGCAACGATCATTAAGAATAAAAAGGAAAATCCTTGAACTGCCAAAGTTTGATTCTTTAACTTAATTTTGAACTTGAACTTTCTTCATGAAATACTACATCATAGCCGGTGAAGCATCTGGGGACCTGCACGGTTCCAACTTGATCAAGGCCCTCAAAAAAGAGGATGCCTCAGCAGATATTCGTTGCTGGGGTGGTGATTTGATGGAGAAAGCCGGAGGAGTTCTGGCCAAGCATTACAAGGACATGGCTTTTATGGGTTTCTTGGAAGTGCTCAAAAACATTCCTACTATTTTTAAAAACATTGCCTATTGCAAAGAAGACATTCAAAAGTTTCAGCCGAATGTCATCATTTTTATCGATTTTTCAGGATTCAACCTCCGAATAGCCAAATGGGCCAAGGAACAAGGTTTTAAGACCAATTATTACATTTCCCCCCAAATTTGGGCCTCTCGTGAAGGACGAATCAAAAAAATTAAAAGGGATATTGATGCCATGTATGTGATCCTTCCCTTTGAAAAGGATTTTTATGAAAAGAAACATGGCTTCCCTGTGCAGTTTGTGGGACACCCACTCATTGATGCCATCGAAAATACTGCGGTGGAAGAAAATGAATCCTTCCGAAAAGCAAACGGACTAGACCCTGAAAAACCCATCATCGCCCTGCTTCCTGGCAGTCGAAAACAGGAAGTACAGAAAATGTTGGATGTGATGCTGTCAGTGAAAGGGGATTTTCCAGATTTCCAATTTGTGATTGCAGGAGCACCCAGCCTTCCCGATGAATTTTATGAACCTTTTTTAAAAGGGAACAAAGTCGGGTACGTTTCCAACAAAACCTATACCCTCCTCAAACATTCCCATGCCGCATTGGTCACCAGTGGAACGGCCACTTTGGAAACGGCACTTTTTGGCATCCCTCAAGTGGTGTGCTACAAAGGCAATTGGATTTCATATCAAATTGCGAAACGGATTATCACTCTGGATTACATTTCCTTAGTCAATCTTATTATGGACAGGGAAGTTGTTAAAGAATTGATTCAGAATGATTTGACAACAAAAAATCTTACGGCCGAACTTTCCAAAATTGTTGCTGGACCCGAACGGGGACGCATTTTATCGGACTATAATCTGTTGCGTGAAAAATTGGGAGGAAGTGGTGCCAGTCAATTGGCGGCCCGATTAATCGTTGAAAATGTGTAGTTTTATCTTCCAAGAAAGAAAATCTATTCTTGGATGTTTCGAAAAACCATAATCTTACTGTTACTTTTTGCTGTGGTCGCCTGCGGTCCCGGCAAGAAAAAACGAACCTACAGCAAGACCCGGACCGTAACGGTTGAGGGGTCGACCGAAGACACTCTCCCCAGAAAATCTAAAAAAGAAGAGCGCATCAACGAAAAGGCGGATGCCATTATTTCCACAGCCATGTCCTATTCCGGCACGCGCTACAAGTATGGGGGTACCACCAACAAGGGCATGGACTGCTCTGGTTTGGTGTATGTTTCCTTAAAGGAAAATGATATTATGTTTCCAAGGAGTTCCTATCAAATGGCCATGGAAGGCCAAAAAATTGAAGTGGAGGAAGTCCAAAAAGGGGACTTGCTTTACTTTCAGACCTCCAAAAGCGGAAAACGGATCAACCACGTAGGCTTGGTTGTTGAAGTGGACGGGGACGACATTAAATTTATTCACGCCACAACCTCAAGGGGCGTTCTGGTATCCTCATTACGGGAAGGATATTGGAAGTATGCCTTTGTAAAAGCCATGCGTATCCTCTAGGTGCGCCAATTGGATTTTGTGTCCGTTAAACTCACCTTGTTTGTGATGACGGGCATTGTACTGGGATTTTATGGTGGGTTGCCACCATTGCCCTTTTTGTTAATGTTGCTGGTTCTGCTTCCCGTTTTGTATTGGACCGGCAAAAAACAGACAAGGGGCGGGTTCCCCTTCTTTGAACTGACCACAGCACTTTTTGCAATCGCCCTAGGAGCTTTTGTGGTAGGATTGGCCATTTTCCCTCTGGGTTCCTATCGAGTTGATCATGACCTGAACCAAGAGAAAACATGGCATCTCAAAATCACGGAAACCTTAAAACCGAATGCCTATTCTCAAAGGTATGTTGCCCAAGTTGTTGCCGTAGAAGGCAAAAATTCTTCTGGAAAAATGCTGCTGATTCTCCCTTCGGACAGTGTTGGTACAACTTTTAGGGTTGATAATGAACTGCTTGTTTGGGCACGACCCGAAAGCATTCCACCTCCCCTCAACCCCCATCAATTTGATTACAAGGCATACCTGGAAAAACAGGGTATTCATCATCAAATAAGAGCCAAGAAAAGTACTTTTTCAACTTTGGAAAATCCATCCAAGACCCTTTTCGGGATGGCTTCCAATTTTCGGGAAAACATCATTGGAAAATTAAAAACCTATGGTTTTGGCCAAGAAGAACTGGGCGTTATCCAAGCCTTGCTGCTTGGTCAGCGAGATGATATTTCCGAGGACACCTACAACAACTATATCAATGCCGGAGCGGTTCATATTTTGGCGGTTTCCGGACTTCATGTGGGCATCTTGTTGCTTTTATTGCAATTTCTACTAACACCAATAGAGCGACTTCCGAATGGCAAGACTTTAAAGTTGATACTCATCGTAACCCTGCTTTGGGCATATGCCTTTATCGCAGGACTTTCACCATCCATTGTGCGTGCAGTGACCATGTTCTCCTTTTTGGCCTATGCCATGTACCTTAATCGGCCCACAAATTCCTTCAACATTATTGCTCTGTCCATGTTGTTCATTTTGTTGGTGAAACCTTTGCTCTTGTTTCAAGTGGGTTTTCAGATGAGCTATGCCGCAGTGTTTGCCATTGTTTGGATCTACCCCAAAATGCAGCGATTTTGGCATCCAGACAACTATTTCCTGCAGAAAATTTGGCAACTATTATCCGTTAGTGTAGCGGCACAATTGGGGGTTTTGCCTATTAGTCTGTTTTACTTTCATCAATTTCCTGCCTTGTTTTTTGTGGCCAATTTGTTGATCATTCCTTTTTTGGGTTTGATATTGGGGCTAGGCATCCTGGTAATTTTGTTAGCATTAATTGATGTATTGCCAACAACTTTAGTGATCGTTTATGACCAAATCATCAAATTGATGAATGCCATTGTGGGTTGGGTGGCCCAACAGGAAGGATTTCTTTTTAAAAATATTCCGTTTGATGGTGTGCAATTGATATTGGGCTATGTGGTGGTCGTTGCCTTAGTGGTCTTTCTTTCTCGCCCCAAAAAGAAAGCTGCATTGATTCTATTATCCGGAATCATCGCCTTTCAAGGTTGGAATCTTTGGAACCAATTGCAAATCCAAAATAAGGAGAACCTCATCTTGGTCCACCGTTCCATGAATACCATTTTATTGCATCAAATGGGAAGTTCCTTGCAAGTTTACACAACGGACTCCCTTAATTTAGGGAGTTTGACCAAGGATTATTCCGTTGCCGAACGGATTCAAAAATCAAAAGTGGAACCAATCAAAAACTATTATTCCATCAACCGGCAAGCCTTGTATGTAATGGATAGTTTGGCCTTGTATCCACACACTTCAAAAGTTGATTATTTGCTGTTGACACAATCACCAAAAGTGAATTTGGAACGTGTGCTGGATTCTATTCGACCTAAAATAGTATTGGCAGATGGCAGCAATTACAAAAGTGTGGCGAAACGTTGGGAGAAGACCTGCAAACAAAAAGAAATCCCTTTTCACTACACGGGTGAAAAGGGATATTTTGATTTTAATAATGCCATTCTAAAACCTACTAGGTAACGTCTCCCATCCATTTTTTGATGAACGGACTGGCGGCAAAGAATATGATTCCGGCACCAACGGAAACCCACACTACGTTAAGGAAAATGTTCGGCATTTCAATTACGTTTTCGGGGTCGAAGTTTCCTCCGATCAATCCAGCAATAAGGTTACCCAAAGCGGCCCCAACAAACCAGATGCCCATCATTTGGCCCAAATATTTTCGTGGCGATAATTTACTGGTAGCACTGAGCCCTACCGGACTAATGGTCAACTCTCCGATGGAATGCAAGAAATAAGTGAGGATCAAGGCGAACATTCCTGCCTTGGCACCACTGGCCGCAACATGGGCGGCTTCAACCATCACCCAAAATCCGATTCCAAGTAAAATTAACCCAATGGCAAATTTAAACGGGGTCCTGATATTAATGTTCCTTGCAGCCAATTTCACCCAAATGGCACCAACAATCGGAGCAAAAATGATGATGAAGCCGGAGTTGAAGGATTGCAACATTCCCGCAGGCATTTCCCAACCACCGATGAATCTATCGGTAAAATCCCTTGCAAACAAATTCAAGGATGATGCTGCCTGTTCAAATCCTGACCAAAAAATGGCAATGCCCACAAACAGAATGAAAATGACGGACACCTTTTTCTTATCAGGCAGAGAAAGGCCTCCATTGAAAAGGATATTAAGAAAATACCCCATGGTAATCATCACAATGATAAGACCCAAAGCCTGCGCAATGCCGGTTGCCGTGGTCACATCTATACTGCCCGTAAACTGAAGGATAACTAAAAGTAAGAGCACAATTGCAATTATCGCATAGGTACCTTTTGTATTTGATTTTCCGGTTTTTTCCAGTTGTTTCACTTTGGGAACCATACCTATATCCCCCAAATATTTTGGAGCAAAGAGTTTATAGGAAATAAGTCCCAATAACATTCCTACAGCGGCCAATCCGAAACCTAAATGCCAGTTGTATTCCGCCAAAAGGGGAACCAATATCTGCCCAACAAAAGATCCAAGGTTGATTCCCATGTAAAAAATGGAGAATCCGGCGTCACGCTTGGCTCCATCTTCATTTTCATAAAGTTCTCCCACTAAGGTACTGATGTTACCTTTCAACAAACCAGTACCCAGTGCCACAAAGGCAAGTCCGGTGAAAAATATGATCGGGGAACCCGGAATGGCCAAGATCAAATGGCCTATCATGATCAGGACACCTCCATAAAAAACGGCTTTTCGCTGTCCAAAAATATTATCGGCCAACCAGCCTCCCGGTAAGGTCATCAAATAAACCGAAGCGGTGTAAAGTCCATAAACGGCACCCGCGGTTTCCGTAGTCAAGCCGAGGCCCTCTTGAGCGGCATCGGTGGTCATGAACAAAATGAGGATGGCCCGCATACCGTAGTATGAAAAGCGCTCCCACATTTCGGCAGAAAACAGCACATACAATCCTCTTGGGTGCCTGAATTTTGGCTTGCCTCCGGTAGATTTTAAAACATCTGACATAATTTTCTAGTTGTTTGATTATAGATTTTCCTTGACGAAGTTGGTCAACTTTGTAAAGAGATGCAATCGAGTATTGCCTCCGTAAATTCCATGGTTCTTATCGGGATAAATGGCCCAATCGAACTGTTTGTTGGCCTGCACCAAGGCTTCGATCATACGCATGGAGTTCTGCACATGCACGTTGTCATCGCCCGAGCCATGGACCAACAAATACTTGCCCTTCAACATTTCAGGATAGTTGAACGGGGAATTATCATCATAACCGCTGGCATTTTCCTGGGGGGTCTGCATGTAACGTTCGGTATAGATGGAATCGTAAAACCTCCATGAAGTAACAGGCGCGACCGCAATGGCCATTTCAAAAACATCATTGCCTTTTAAGATACAGTTGGTGGACATGAATCCGCCATAACTCCATCCCCAAATCCCTGTACGGTTCTCATCGATATAAGGGAGTTCACTCAATTTTCTGGCAGCGGCGATCTGATCTTCTACTTCGTATTTGCCCAATTCCTTTTGGGTCAATTTTTTAAAGTCCCTTCCTTTTAAACCGGTTCCCCTGCCATCCACACAGGCCACAATATAACCTTCGGACGCCAGCATTTCGTGCCAGTAATCATTGCTGCCGATCCAACTGTTGGAAACCGACTGAGATCCCGGCCCGCTGTATTGGAACATGAAAAGGGGATATTTTTTATTGGGATCAAAATCGGCAGGTTTGATCATCCACATGTTCAGATCGTACCCATTGATGTTGATGGTTGAAAATTCCTTGGGCGACATTTCGTACCCATCCAATTTTTCCAAAAGGGCCGAATTATCCTTGATAGCCTTTACCATCTTGCCATCCGAAGCGGTGTGCAACGTAAACTCATAAGGAGTTGTGGCGTTGGAAAAGGTATTGATGTAATAGGTATAGTTGGTGCTGAACGCCGCTGAATTGGTGCCCACTTTGGTAGAAAGTCGCTTCTTTTTCTTCCCATTGGTAGAAATGCTATACACGTCCCGATTAATGGAACCGTTCTCCACCGATTGATAAAAAATCCTGTTGTTCTTTTTATCATACCCATAATAACGGGTTACTTCCCATGGGCCTTGGGTAATCTGGTTCTTCAATTTGCCATCCTTACCATATAAGTACAAATGGTTGTAGCCATCCCCTTCGCTGGTCCAGATGAAACTGTCGTCGGCCAAAAAAGTAAGATCGTCATCAATATCCACATAAGCATTGTCCTTTTCTTCTAAAAGAAGTGAAACTGAATTATCAGTTGCCTTAACATCGAACAATTTCAGATCATCCTGATGTCTGTTCAACGTTTGTACACTCAAATGATCTGGACTGTTCATCCATTTGATCCTTGGAATGTAATAGGCATCGTTCAAATCCACATTTGAAATGGCCCCCGAAGCCACATCAAACATGTGCAAGGTAACCACAGAATTGTTCTCTCCGGCTTTGGGATATTTGAATTCATATTGATAGGGATATAGGTTGGTTCCATAAATATCCATGGAGAAATTGGGCACCTCGCTTTCATCAAAACGAAGGAAAGCAATCTTAGTTCCATTACTGTTCCATTCAAAGGCGCGGACAAAGCTAAATTCTTCCTCATACACCCAATCGGTCACCCCATTGATGATGGTTCCTTTATGTCCGTCTATAGTTACTTGTTGGACCGATTTGGAAGAAAGATCCAAAATATAGAGATTGTTGTCCGACACATAGGCTACTTTTGAGCCGTCAGGGGAAAGAGTAGGCTCTTGGATTTTGGTCTCAGAGATTTTCACCAATCCTTTGCTGGCAATATCGTACACATAATAGATGCCCAATCTCGATCTCCTGAAAATGGGTTCCACTTCAGTGGCCAGCAACACTTTCGATTCGTCATCACTAAAGGAATAGGAAGAAAAATAGGGGACGGTTTCCGAGGAAGCCACAATGGTCTCCACCTTTTCCAAAGTTTCATAATCATACTTGTCCAGACTGCTGGATCGTGGGGAACGGTTAAAATTGAGGATCGTGTATTGCTTACCGTTGTTCATGGATCGCAAAACATCCATATATTCTGTACTGAACGCTCCACCCCAAATTTCTTCGAGGGTTATTTTTTTCTTTTGTGCTGTGGAAAAAGTCAAAAAGCCAAAGAGGAAGAGCAATAGGAGAAACTGCTTGTTCATGCGGTCAAAATGGATTAAAAACCTCCAAGTTTACTAATATTTATCCGAAAAATAAACTTTGGTGTTGCATTTGCAACAAGAAGCATGGAGTTAAATTCCACCAAATCGGCTCAAATTTTTGGCGGTCATCGCCCAAAGTGGCAATATCCTTATATTTGAGTCCTTTTACCAAACACTATGAAGACGCCAGTTGAAGGATTCTCCAAACTTTCCAAAGCTGAAAAAATAGATTGGATCGCCAATCAATGCACCAAAGACCCGGTAGCCGCCAAAAAACTGTTGGAGCGCTATTGGGACCCGGACCCACAAGTGCAAAAACTGCATGATGAGTTTATAGAAAATACCCTCACTAACTATTATTTACCATTTGCCGTGGCGCCCAACTTTCTGATCAATGGGGAGTTTTATGCCATTCCCATGGCCATTGAAGAAAGTTCGGTTGTGGCCGCCGCCAGTAAAGCCGCCAAATTTTGGTTGGATAAAGGTGGATTCAAGACTACCATTTTGGGAACCGAAAAAGTGGGTCAAGTGCATTTTATGTATAAGGGCAATCCTAAAAAATTACATGAGTTTTTCAAGAAAATCTACCCGAATTTGTTGAGTAGTGTTGCCTCCATTACCCAGAATATGGAAAAACGGGGAGGCGGCATCAAGGCAATTGAATTAAGGGATTGCACCAATAAGATCTCCAATTACTACCAATTGCACTGCACTTTTGAGACCTTGGATGCCATGGGCGCCAATTTTATCAATTCGTGCTTGGAGCAATTTGCCAAAACCTTGAAAGAACAGGCCAAAGCCTATGAGGATTTTTCCGAAGTGGAGAAAAACATAGAGGTGGTGATGAGCATTTTGTCCAATTATGTCCCCAATTGTTTGGTAAGGGCCGAAGTGGAATGCCCGGTTGACAAATTGGTCATAAAAGACATATCTGCAGAAGAGTTTGCCCAAAAATTTGTGCAGGCGGTGGATATTGCCAACGTGGAACCTTATCGTGCGGTGACACACAATAAAGGCATCATGAACGGGATCGATGCTGTGGTCCTGGCCACAGGTAATGATTTTAGGGCTGTAGAAGCTGGGGTGCACGCCTTTGCCGCAAAAAATGGGAGTTATTCCAGTTTGACGCATGCTTCGATTGAAAATGGCATATTCAAATTTTGGATCGAGATTCCATTGGCCTTGGGTACGGTGGGTGGACTTACCTCTTTGCACCCATTGGTAAAGTTAGCACTTGAAATCCTTCAAAATCCATCGGCTAAAGAGTTGATGCAAATTGTTGCTGTTGCAGGGTTGGCCCAGAATTTTGCCGCTGTAAAAAGTTTGGTGACCACCGGGATCCAAAAAGGTCACATGAAAATGCACCTGCTCAACATGCTCAACCAAATGGGGGCCACTGAAAGCGAAAAAGCACAGCTTGTCCATTACTTTAAACATGAAACCGTGACCAACGCCTCGGTAAAAGAAGCGTTGGAAAAGTTGCAAAGATCATGATGCAAAAGGAATTTTATAGCAACGGAAAATTATTGCTCTCTGGTGAATATGCTGTGCTGGATGGAGCATTGGCACTTGCCATTCCAACTAGTTACGGACAATCGCTTAAAGCCGTACCTACCCATTCTGGACACTTGAATTGGGTCAGTTATGATGAATCGGACCGCGAATGGTTTCGAGCAGAATTTGATATTGAAGATGTAAGTATTATTTCAACCACGGACGCAAAAACTGCCGAAACCTTGGTGGTTTTGCTGCAACAGGCCAAATTGGACAACCCCCTATTTCTGTCGGACCATGATGGATTTTTAGTGGAGACCCATCTAAGTTTTCCTCGGTCTTGGGGTTTGGGCACCTCATCTACTTTGATTAACAATTTGGCCCAATGGGCCAGGGTAGATGCCTATGAACTTTTATGGAAAGCCTTTGGTGGAAGCGGTTACGACATTGCCTGTGCGCAGCACAATTCGCCCCTTACCTACCAATTGAAAAAAAGTGAACCCCATGTTGAGGAAATCCATTTCAATCCTTTTTTTAAAGATTCGTTATTTTTTGTCCATCTCAACCAAAAACAAAGCAGCAAGGAAGCCATTGAGGCATATAGGAATAGGTCAATTGACAAGGAATCTTTGATCAGAAGAATTTCTAACTTAACGCAAAAAATGATTACTAGCCCCAATTTGTCGGAATTTGAAATTTTGATGGAAAAGCACGAAACCATTTTATCCGAAACACTTGGTATTCTACCCATTAAACAAAAATTGTTTCCTGATTATGCCGGAGCCGTTAAAAGTCTGGGAGCCTGGGGGGGTGATTTTGTACTGGCAACTGGAGATGAATCATCCATCGCATATTTTCATGACAAAGGCTATCCAACCGTTATTCCTTATTCCAAAATGATTCTCTAACTCAAGCTTGATGAAAAAATTTCTTCTTTTTTTGGCACTATTAGGGTTGATGGGTTGTAAAAAATCCACCTCAGTCGTTGGGTATGAAACTCCAACATTAAAAATAGAACCGCTTACCGAACAGTCTTATTTACACGTATCGTATTTGGAAACCGAAAGTTTCGGAAAAGTGGCTTGTAATGGGATGATTGTGGTGAACGATGGTGAAGCCATTGTATTTGACACTCCGGTCAACAATGAAGTTTCGGAAGAACTTTTAAAATGGCTAAAATCGAAAGATTTGCATGTGAAAGCTGTGGTGGCAACACACTTCCATGATGATTGTTTGGGTGGACTTGAAGTCTTTCACGCTAACCAAATACCTTCGTATGCCAACCAAAAGACCATAGAATTGGTTCAGGACAAGGACGTAACCATTCCAAACAACGGATTTTCAAAAACTTTGGAGTTGCTAATTGGCAATGAAACCGTTGTCCTCGACTTTATGGGAGAAGGACATACCGTGGACAACATTATAGGTTATTTCCCGAAAGATCAGACCATGTTCGGTGGATGTTTGATAAAATCTGTCGGGGCCAGCAAAGGTTATATCGAAGATGCCAATATTAAAGAATGGTCCCAAACCGTTAAGAATATAAAGGCTAAATATCCTAAAACCATGCTGGTTGTGCCAGGGCATGGACAATATGGAGATAAAGAGCTCCTTGATTATACCATCGCGCTTTTTAAATAGCGGCCAATACATTACTTAGATTTATAAATCCACAAAGGGTCTTCATCAATTGCACTTCCTGTATAATTTTCGTTTTTTGCAATTTAGCAGCAAGAAGACCTAGGCTATTCAATAATCTTCCAAAAAAAGAAAAGATATTATGTCATTTTTTTGGAAGTATACATTATTAATATTAACAATTTCTGGGTTTCTAACCACCTTTCTTTTGAACAACAAAAGGAAGGTAAAACTATCCAGGAGTAAAACAATCCTCATTTTTTTGTTTTTGTACGCACACCATGCACTCTCAACTTTGTATAGTTGGGCGCAACCGGATATTACATTTTATGGTCTGGTCATCTATGGGCTTTTAGTACCTCTATTTTTATATGGGATCCTCCTATACTATTGGGTATGGAATCCAGAGGCTGGCAACAAACATTTTCCACTGGACCAGAAACACTCAAAGTATGAGAAGACCGGCCTATCCGAGTCATTTTCTTTAGAACTAAAAAATAAATTGGAATGCTTGATGAATTCGGAAAAACTCCATTTAAGACATGAACTCCGATTGGACGACATTGCCGAATTGCTGGACATTTCCAGACATCATGCATCCCAGGTAATCAATGAAAATTTCAATATGAGTTTTTATGACTTTGTAAATGCCTATAGAATTGAAGAAGCCAAAGCCAAACTATGCACGGGTTTTGAAAACTCATCGGAATCCATCTCGGATATTGCATACCAATGTGGTTTTAACAACCGGGTTTCATTTTACAAAGCATTTAAAAAGATTACCCAAACCACGCCTACCGAATTCATGATGAGAGCTGCGTAGCAATTTCTAGAATTATATTTCCGGCGTCTCGAGAACGGTTGAGTGAATATGTTTTCCTATTTAATCTAATCACCATTACTTCCAGTAATATACTAAGTCATTGAGGTTTCCAATAAAATCCAATGTCTCGAATATCCCCTATCGGTCACAAATCGATATTGAACCTTCAATTTATGTGTTAATGTTAATCTAGTTCGGGGATGTTGTAAAGGTTTTTAAGGCTTAACAAGGTCAGTCCAATCTTTTAGTTTTTTTGCTCGGCAATCCACAAGGTGGGAGCTCTGAAGCTTACTTCTTCCCAAATTTTAGTTTTCATTATTCGGAAGATTATTTGAATTAGCCTACAAATAAGATTTTATCTCCTGCCTTGTTTGATTGCACTAACTAACTTTTAATCAATTTTTATGAGAACGAAAAATTATTGGATGGTGCTTGCGCTGTTTCTCTTTGTTTATGCAACGGCACTTGCTCAAGAAAAGAATGTTTCAGGTACGGTGACCGATCAGGACGGCTTACCACTTCCAGGGGTATCGATCTTGGTAGTGGGAACCTCAGTCGGAACCCAAACCGACTTTGATGGAAATTACTCCATCATGGCAAGCGTAGGAGGTACTTTACGCTTCAGCTACATCGGACAGAAAACGATAGAAAGAAGGGTCGGCGCTTCTTCCGTCATCAATGTATCCATGGAAGAGGATGCCCAAGCTTTGGAGGAAGTGGTGGTAACGGCCCTTGGTATTAAACGCAAGCCACGCGAATTATCCTATTCGGTTGCATCTGTTGACAATTCCTCCTTAACGAAAACTAGGGCTGTAAACACTGTGACCGCTTTGGCAGGAAAGGTTTCAGGCATGCAGATAAATACCATCAGTAATGGTGTAAACCCATCTACCAGAATTGTACTCAGGGGTAATAGGTCCCTTTTGGGGAACAACCAAGCATTGATTGTAATTGATGGCTTCCCTGCTGATAGAAATGCACTAGATCGATTGAATTCTGATGACATCAAGGAAATTTCCATACTTAAAGGTGGTAATGCCTCCGCACTATATGGATCGGATGCCGCCAATGGCGTTGTGATCATTACCACTAAATCCGGAACTGGAAAAGCATCCATAACTTTCACATCAACCGCTCAATTGGATAACATTTCATTTTTACCTGAACTACAGGATGAGTTTGGTGTTGGTGGATTCCCTGATGGCACCATAAGGCCATTGGAGAATGTTGCTTGGGGACCCCGTTTTGATGGAAGTCTTGTAGATGCAAGCGAACAGTATGAAGATGGTAGGGTTTGGAAGGTTCCTTATAGTCCAATTCCGGGCAACCATAAATCTTTTTTCCAAACAGGGAGTCTCATCAGGAATGGTTTTGAATTTTCAGGAGGTAATGAAAAATCAAATTTTCTATTTTCTATTGATCACTCCAATATAGAAGGTACAATTCCACAAGATAAATTCAACCGAACCAATGCAAGGGCAAAAGGGATGTATGATTTTGGCAATCTACAGGTCAGTTCCAATATATCCTTTTATCGGTCACATTCAAATACTGTCGGAGTTGGTGGCCATCAGGCTAGACCTCTATACTGGTATCTGCTAAACAGTCCTCTCCATATACCTATCAACCAAATGAAAAACTGGAGGACGGGTGAGTTTACCAGAAATGAAGTATCGTATTATGCTTTTTATGAAAACCCTTGGTTCATTATTGACACACAAAGGAATAAATCCAACAATTCCGAAATGATTTTTATCAGTGATGTTAATTATAAATTCACCGATTGGCTTTCAGCTTTGGCAAGAGTAGGTTATACTAAATATGCTTATGATCTCAAAGAATATCATGGAGGGTTATCATACTCATTCGAATTACCTGTAACCTACTCACGGATTGATGAGTTTTCTCCCTCCACCAGAGATTACATTTATAATAGTTCTCGCTTCAACAGTGATTTTATTATAACGGCGAACAAAGATATTTCGGATTTATTGAATGTAAAGGCAAACCTTGGTCATAATATCAGAATGACAGACTACAAAGTCATTGATATAACGGGAAATAATCTGATTATCCCTGGTTTTTACAATGTCTCCACACGTACAGGTGAACTACAAGGAAGCGAAACATCCCAGAACTACAGAAAAGTAGGTGTTTATGGCGATATTACCTTAAGTATAGGTGATTATTTATTTCTGAACGGACAGGGAAGAAATGACTGGTCTTCATCACTTTCCAAAGAGAATAGGTCTTTCTTTTATCCAGGTGGTGGTATTTCCTTCGTACCAACAGATGCATTCAAAGGTCTAAAAGGTACTTTACAATACCTTAAGGCAAGTTTCAGTATATCAAAGACCGGAAATGACCCAGGGCCATATTCCAACAGTACCACTTTTAGTGCACCAGCAGGATTTCCTTTTGAATCTACTGCCGGTCTTACCCTTTCCGGCACCGACAGGGATCCTAACTTAAAACCAGAGTTTACAAAATCAGTGGAAGCAGGGATTGAGTTTGGCATTTTTAAAGATGATAGACTATCAGGTAGTTTTTCTGT
>JASBTS010000005.1 GCA_030148305.1 Allomuricauda sp.
CCACGCTGGCCAAATAGTAATCCTTTTGGGAATAAAAATCGGAATGCGCCATGATAAACTTGCCCGAAGCCTTAAAATCGAGCAGTGCCTGCCTAATCTCCCGAGTTTGGGCCATCCCTGCCTGTAAAAAACTGGTGGTAATGCTGATTCCCTCAATATGATCATCTTCCTTGGCCACCTTTATGGCATGTATGATCTCATCCAAACCCATTTCGGAAGCCCAAAGGCCACCGAAGGGATCGGTATCATCAACTCCCGTGTAATCCATGATGGGCATCATAAGTCCGATTTCCAAAATGGAATTCTTTTTCACCAGTACTCCTTCCTCCGAATTTCCCATCAAAATCAAAAAGATGAAGAACATCCCCATGATAATCGCAAATGCCACCAAGCTCCCTAAAATGGAAGCCAATAGGTTCCTCAAAAAGTTCATCCAACAAAATTTATTACGTGCCAAATATAACCATTGTAGTATTGTTTTGTTTACTTTGTTCCTTCGATTATGGGCAAAAAACACAAGGTATATTTATCGCTAGGGAGCAATTTGGGAAATCGCCTTGCCAACCTGCAAAAAGCTATTTTCAGGACACAACAGCAGGTAGGTCTTGTGTTGGATATTTCCTCGGTGTATGAAAACCCAGCGATTGGTTTTGAAGGCGACGATTTTCTGAACATTTGCATTTCCGTACTAACTCCCCTTGAACCAAAAGCCCTGTTGGATACCCTTTTGGGCATAGAGCAAGAATTTGGGCGCGTACGTTCCCAAGGTGATGGTTATAGTTCCCGGACCTTGGACATTGACATCATCTATTACGGCCATGAGGTGATCCGTACCGAAGATTTGGTTGTTCCGCATCCGCAGATGCAAAACCGTAATTTTGTCTTGAAACCGCTATCGGACATTGCTCCACAGTTTTATCATCCCATTTTTCAAAAAGATACCAGAAACCTACTTCAGGAATGTAGGGACCGGAGCAAATTGACCAAGACGAAACACAATCTGTTCAAAGATCGTATGGGATTATTTTCACAGTTACAATTGATTTCCATCGAGGGGAACATCGGGGCCGGAAAGACAACCCTTTCCACCATGATTGCCCATGATTTCAATGCTAAATTGATCTTGGAACGGTTTGCGGACAACCCTTTTTTGCCCAAGTTTTACGAAGATCAGGCGCGATATGCTTTTCCTTTGGAAATGTCCTTTCTGGCCGATCGTTACCAACAGTTCATGGACGACACCTCCCAGTTTGACCTGTTCAAGAATTTTATGGTGAGTGATTATGACATCTTCAAATCGTTGATCTTTGCCAAGGTAACCTTGCAGCGTGAAGAGTATAACCTTTATCGAAAGGTCTTCAATTTTATGTACAAGGAGGTAAAAAAGCCGGAAATCTATCTCTACTTATACCAAAACACAGAACGCTTGCTGGCCAACATTAAAAAACGGGGAAGGGATTACGAGCAGAACATTGACCCTGAATACCTTGAGAAAATAAACAGGGGCTATCTGGATTTCATCAAAAGCCACCAAGACCAAAACAGCTTGATCGTGGACATCAGCGAGATGGATTTTGTGCAACAACCCGAGGATTACGAAACCATTTTACAAAAGCTGGAAGACAACATTCTATCCTCAACTATTTAAGAGAATTTTTGCAAAATATTTGGATATAACGATTGGTTTTATTTTCTTAGAGCCCTCAAAATACGAAACTAACTAACTCAAGCTTTATATAGAGCCCTGTAAAAAAACAGGGCTTTTTTCATTTTTGAACCTGTAATTTGGACCATAGGTCCCACACCACTACCCCAGCACTTACCGAAATATTGAGGGAATGCTTGGTTCCCAGTTGCGGAATTTCCAAAACCGCGTCGCTGGCCGACACCACTTCTTGGGAAACCCCCTTCACCTCGTTGCCAAAAATCAATGCAATGGTTTCTGTCGGTTTCACTTGAAACGCATTCAACATGATGGCATTCTCTGCCTGCTCCACGGAAATGACCTTAATCTGGTTGGATTTGAGTTCCTCTACCAATTCTAGGGTATCCTTTCGGTATTCCCAATCCACACTCTCGGTGGCGCCAAGGGCCGTTTTGCGGATATCTTTATGGGGAGGGGTGGCCGTAATACCGCAGAGGTAGATCTTTTGCGCCAAAAAGGCATCCGCGGTCCTAAATACGGAACCAATGTTGTTCAGGCTGCGAACATTGTCCAATATTATAATGATCGGCGTCTTTTCTGCTTCCTTGAAACCGGTGACATCCAGTCGTTCCAATTCGCTATTTTCCAGTTTTCGATTCATTTTTTTAACCATTGGGGGCAAAATATCAACAAAAATTTTGGGAACCTGATGAAAGCGATATATTCGTCTTCCACCCCATTTTGGTGCAAAAATAAGAGAATAAAATCGCCTACAAATTGTCATTCCTGTGAAAACAGGAATCCACTCAGGCAAGATTGAATAGATTCCGCATCAAGTGCGGAATGACAAACTGTTCTAAAATTTTGTTTGAACGCAACTATGTAGTTGATTATGGAGCCTATAATTTTCAAATAAATCGCTTTGGCAGCCAATAAGACAAAGAAGGTAACCCCATTGATGCAACAGTACAATGCCATCAAGACCAAACATCCTGATGCGCTATTGCTCTTTCGTGTGGGCGACTTTTATGAAACCTTCGGGGACGATGCCATCAAGGCTGCCAAAATCCTGGGGATCATCCTGACCCACAGGAACAATGGTGGCGACAAGACGGAACTGGCCGGATTTCCCCACCATTCCCTCAACACCTATTTGCCAAAACTGGTAAAGGCCGGGCAACGGGTGGCCATCTGCGACCAGTTGGAAGATCCCAAGCAGACCAAGAGCATCGTGAAACGCGGCGTAACGGAATTGGTGACCCCCGGTGTGGCCCTGAACGATGACATCCTGACCGCCAAGAGCAACAATTTTTTATGTGCCGTCCATTTTGGGCGAAACAAATTGGGCATTTCCTTTTTGGACATTTCCACAGGGGAGTTTTTGACTTCGGAAGGTTCTGTGGAACAAGTGGACAAACTCCTCCAAAACTTTGCCCCCAACGAAGTCCTGGTCTCCAAAAACCATAAAAAGGAATTTGCGGAATACTTTGGCAACCAATACCACAGTTTCTTCACGGAAGATTGGATCTTTCAAGACGATTATGCCCAAGAAAGCCTGAACAACCATTTTGGTACCAAAACCCTTAAGGGTTTCGGCATCGATCACCTCAACCACGGTATCATTGCCTCGGGAGCCGTATTGCATTACCTATCGGAAACCCAACATAGCCGATTGCAGCATATCAACCAGATCCAACGCATTGCCGAGGAGGAATATGTGTGGATGGACCGGTTCACCATCCGAAATCTGGAACTGTACCATACCCCCCATCAAAATGCGGTGACTTTGTTGGACATCATCGATAAGACGTTGTCGCCCATGGGCGGACGCCTGTTGAAACGCTGGTTGGCCCTTCCCTTGAAAAATCTGGGGAAAATTCAGCAGCGCCATCAAGTGGTGGCCCATTTGAAGGAACATGGCGGGCAATTGGAGAAGATGCAACATTGGATCAAACAAATGGGTGATCTGGAGCGTCTCATTTCCAAATTGGCGACTGGAAAGATCAATCCGAAGGAAGTCATCCAACTTAAAAATTCGCTGGAAGCCATTGTGCCCATAAAATTGGCGGCACAGGACAGCAGCAACCCTTCACTCCAAAACATTGGGGAACGCTTGGATGCCTGCGAATCCCTTCGTGCCAAAATCAAAGAGGTTTTGAACGAGGAAGCCCCTGTGAACATTGCCAAAGGCAATACCATCGCCCAAGGCTATTCCGAGGAATTGGACGAATTGCGCAATCTGGCCTTTTCCGGTAAAGACTATCTGGACCAAATGCTGGAACGGGAATCGAAGGAAACGGGAATCACCTCCCTCAAAATCGACTCCAACAATGTGTTCGGTTATTATATCGAAGTACGCAACACCCACAAGGACAAAGTGCCCGAGAGCTGGATCCGCAAACAGACTTTGGTGAACGCCGAACGTTACATCACCGAGGAACTCAAGGAATATGAAGCCAAGATCTTGGGGGCCGAGGAGCGCATTTTGCACTTGGAACAACAATTGTTCGAACGGCTTTTGGTGTGGATGCAGGAATTCATCGCCCTGGTGCAACAAAATGCGCATTTGATTGCACAGTTGGACTGCCTTTGCGGGTTTGCCCAACTGGCCAGCGAAAATAATTATGTACAACCGGTCATGGATGAATCTACCGAATTGGACATTACGGAAGGCAGGCATCCCGTTATTGAAAAGCAGTTGCCTTTAGGCGAATTGTATGTAACGAATGATGTGCTACTGAACCGCGACGACCAGCAGATCATTATGATCACCGGACCGAACATGAGTGGTAAATCGGCTTTGTTGCGACAAACGGCCTTAATCGTACTGTTGGCCCAAATGGGAAGTTTTGTACCTGCTTCCGAAGCTAAAATTGGTGTCATCGACAAGATTTTTACCCGTGTGGGAGCTAGCGATAATATTTCGATGGGCGAATCGACCTTTATGGTGGAAATGAACGAAACGGCATCCATCCTCAACAACCTTTCCGAACGCAGTTTGGTGTTATTGGATGAAATCGGCCGGGGCACCAGTACCTACGATGGTATCTCCATTGCCTGGGCCATTTCCGAGTACTTGCACGAGCACCCGGCCAGGGCCAAAACGCTTTTTGCCACCCACTACCACGAACTGAATGAAATGACCACCACCTTTACCCGGATTAAGAATTTTAATGTTTCGGTGAAGGAACTGGAGGACAATGTGCTTTTCCTTCGGAAGTTGGTGCCGGGAGGCAGTGAGCACAGTTTTGGGATCCATGTGGCCAAAATGGCGGGCATGCCGCAACAGGTCATCCAAAAAGCGAACAAAATCTTGAAAAAACTGGAAAAATCACATTCCAGTGAAGAGATTTCGGATAAACTCCAAGCTTCCCAAAACGAGATGCAACTGAGTTTTTTCAACTTGGACGACCCCCTTTTGGAAGAAATCAAGGAAGAGATTTTGCATTTGGACATTGATACCCTTACTCCTGTTGAGGCACTTATGAAATTGAACGAGATCAAACGATTGTTGAGCAAAAAGAAAAAAGCTTCTTCCTAGTTCACCCGATTGAATTCCTCTTTTTCCAGATTTCGTGAT
>JASBTS010000006.1 GCA_030148305.1 Allomuricauda sp.
TAGCTGTATTGGGTAATGTATTCCCTGTCCAATCCTGAAGTAATTTCTTTTGGACTTCCATCTGGATTTATGGTGAGTTCGGATTTTCCTCTGGTACTCCAATCGGCATACTCCTTGGTGGCCATCAAACTGGTGGCATTGGTGGCTATGGAAAGCACCACGGCCAATACCAAAATGCCAACGGAGACAAAAAAATGTTTCAGTTCCTTTTCCTTGATGGCATAAACAAAATAAACCAAGCCCATTACCAATACCAAGAGCATAAAGTAATAGGTCATTTGGTAATGGTTGGCACTGATTTCCAACGCCATGGCCAAAGCAGTCAGGATAAACCCGAGAATGTATTTCCTTCGGAACACCAGAACAATACCGCCCAAAACCATAGGAATATAGCCCAAAGCATGTGCCTTGGCATTATGTCCGACTCCCAAAATAATAATCAAATAGGTAGAAAAGCCGAACGCGAGCGCACCCAAGGCCGCCAGCCTAAAATCCACTTTTAAGCAGAGCAATAAAATGTAAAAACTAAGTAAGTATAGAAAAAGGTAATCCGCTGGCCTAGGCAAAAACCGGATCAAGTGATCCAATTTCTTGACATAATCGTTGGGATAATTAGCCCCCAACTGATACGTGGGCATTCCGCCAAAAGCGCTATTGGTCCAATACGACTCTTCCCCAGTGGCCGCTTTGTAATCGTCCCTTTCCTTGGACATGCCCTTGTACCAGGCAATATCCGATTGAAAAATTGCCTTGCCCTGCAGCACCGGATAAAAATAGACCAATGACACAAGAATGAGCAGTCCGATTACACAAATATGGGTGATTAGGGCCTTTGGAGAAAGATTCATGGATAGGTTTTGAAAAGACAAATATTAGTCAATTTCTTCAAAATCTATGTATTCTCCAACTTTTTTTGACGGATTGGACTTTCTGGGAGGCTTCTGAAATACGGAGGTCTCCCCTTCCCTTTCCTGTGTTCTTTCATATCCCTGATTGCCACCAAATTGTTGACCAAACCGCTCGCTGGTCTTCTTTACCGCATAATTGAGCAATCTAGGGGCCAACCACGTCCAGAGTAATTTCAGGGCGTAGTATACTAATATGACAATTAAAATCGTTTGTAGTAAAACCATATAACCTCAGTTATTGTATCAAAATTACACTGTTAGTAACGGAAAACGGTCAAACGTATCTTAAAATAGTATTAAAACCCAGTTATATGGATCTTTCCATCCTTAAGAAATCCTTTTTTGTATTAGTTCTCTTCCCTGTATTGTTGCATGCACAGTATACTGATGTCATCAATTCCAACAGACCCGGAAGGGCCGTAAGCGCCTATGCCGTGGGCAAAAACGTGGCCCAAGTGGAGGTTGGATTGTTGTACGAGCAACAGGACAATGCCGACCTGAATTCGGATTCCAACATTTTCGGAACCGATTTTGCGCTTCGCTACGGATTGCTTTTTGAGGAATTGGAAATCAATCTCGAAGGATCCTTCATCAAACAAAACATCACCTACCCCGATTATAATATTGAGGGTAAACTGACCAATTTTTCCAGAAACCGCTTAGGTCTGAAATATTTGGTCTATGATCCGTACAAGAATCCCGAACGCAACAAACCCAATTTGTATAGCTGGCGTGCCAACAATGTTTTTCAATGGAAGAATTTGATTCCGGCCGTATCGGTTTATGCCGGGGCGAACTTTTTGTTCAACGACAATCCATTTTATCCAGGCGAACCCAGCCTGTCTTATCGGGGAGCCATAAATACCCAAAGTAGGTTGTCCCCACGATTTGTGTTGATTTCCAACTTGGCATACGACCGTATCGGGACGGATTTTCCAGAATGGCGTTTTGCCCTTTCATTAAGCCATGCTTTTCGGGATCCACGTTGGAGTGTTTTCTTTGAGGGTCAGGGCATTTCAGGCGAACGATACTCCGATGTTATCCTTAGAACTGGGGTGGCCCGTTTGATCAGTTCCAATTTTCAGGCGGACATTCACATGGGTTCTGGATTCAACGATTCCCCTTCAAAAGTATTCGTGGTTTTGGGCTTTTCGTACCGTTTAGACTTCCATAAAGACCAACTTATCCCTATCGACGACCAAAAAGCAGGTCAGAATGGTGCAATAAAGAAGAACGCCAATAAGAAAAACTCAAAAAAGAAGAAGGATAAAAACAAAGATGACATAGATTTCTAAGTTTTGCCCTTATCATTTTTCTACTGTAGGTAATATTCCTAATATTGAAGTTATAATTAGGTTCTATGGTTACCGTAAAGCAGGTTCAATCTAAATCAGATTTAAAAACTTTCGTAAAATTCCCCTTTTCCCTATATAAAGGTTCACCATATTGGGTACCTCCCATCATCAATGATGAGATGGAATCCTTCGACCCGGATAAAAATCCCGTTTTCAAGAATGCAGAAGCCGCCTTTTTTCTCGCCTATAAAGGAAATCAGGTGGTTGGAAGGATAGCTGCCATCATCAATTGGTTGGAGGTAAATGACCAAGGTCTAAAGAAAATGCGTTTTGGTTGGTTCGATTTTGAGGACGATCTTGAAGTTTCCAAAGCCCTTTTGGAAAAAGTTAAGGAAATAGGATCCCAACATCAACTGGATTATATGGAAGGTCCGGTCGGATTTTCCAACTTGGATAAGGTCGGGGTGCTTATTGAAGGGTTTGATCATATCGGAACCATGATTACGTGGTACAACCATCCGTATTACCAATCCCATTATGAACATCACGGTTTTGTAAAGGAAAAGGAATATTTGGAAAACAAGTTTTTGGCTGCCAAAGCTGACCCAAAGCTCTTTGAAAAAGCCAATATGTTGATCAAACAACGTTACGGACTCAGGGAAATGAATTTTCAGAAAAGCTCTGAGATTATGCCATGGGTAGATAAAATGTTCGACCTGTTCAACGATTCCTATGCTAAGCTTTCCTCCTTCGTCCGTATAACTGATGTCCAAAAGGAATATTTCAAAAAGAAATACATCAGTTTCATCAATCCGGAATACATCAAATTTGTGGTGGATTCGGAAGATAATCTGGTAGCCTTCGCCATTGTGATGCCATCCTTTTCCAAGGCGCTACAAAAAGCCAATGGAAGATTATTTCCAACGGGCATCTTTCATTTATTGAGCGCCAAAAAGAACAGCAAGGATGTTATTTTTTATCTCATCGGCATCCATCCCTCATATCAAAATAAAGGGGTCACATCCATCATCTTCAATGAGTTTTATCACACGTTCAAGAAAAAAGGCGTGGTCAATTGCATCCGTACTCCTGAATTGGAGGATAATGTGGCCATTCGCCAGATGTGGAAACATTTTGATCCCGTAACCCACAAAAGGCGTCGTACCTATCGAAAAGATTTATAACCCAACATAACCATCAAATGCCAGCCCAACAACCTCTAAAATCAACTCCAATGAAAATTAAGTGGCCCATTACGGGGCTGCTGCTGTTGATCCTGTTGTGGCCCAACCAAGATACCGCACAGGAAAAAGAAATTATCCATCGTGGCGAACAATGGCTTCAATATAACCTGAATGTAATCACCAGCGAAAAATGGCAACTTTTTGGCAACACGGGAACCAGGTGGCGTGATAGTTTTGAAAAATACACGCTATTCTTCGGTAGAGTTGGAACAGGATATAATCTGAACAGAACGGTTCGGTTAAGCACTGGTTTTACATATGCGGAATTGAAGCGGGAAGGTTCAACCTATCTTGCGGAGTTCAGACCTTATGAAGAATTGTTGGTCAGGGCGAATCCGGCCAAAAAATTTGGATTGAGCCATCGATTCCGGTTTGAGCAACGCTTTTACAACCCAGTTGTGGAGGGTCATATCCGATCGGATAATACCTTTGCGCTTCGTTTTCGATATGCATTATCTACCCGAATCCCCATTGCAATTCTTTCCAAGGAAAACCCCAATTTTAAATTGAGCTTGGAGATAAGTGACGAGGTCATGATCAATGCCGGAAGGGAAATTGTGTACAACGTATTCGACAAAAACCGCTTTGTGGTAGGATCCACTGTTCAATTTAATAAGTGGATATCCGCAGGTCTGGCCTGGAACAATCAATTTTTCAACACCTCCACTGCAGGGCAATACATTCACTCCAATGCATTTTTGCTACAACTAACGCATACCCTGAATTTAACACATAAAAAGGATGGGGAGATTCCCACGTACCCCAATCTGGTAATCCCATTATCAGTGGGTACATCCGAATAAATCGAACAGAAATACAATACAATTATGGTTAACCCCAAATATGTGAAACTCTTTTTGCGACTGGCTTTGGCCGGTAGTTTCTTATCGGCTGTGGCAGATCGCTTTGGTATGTGGCCAACCGAAATATCCGTTTGGGGCAATTGGGAAAATTTCTTGGCGTACACGCAATTAATCAATCCTTGGATGCCAGCATCTTTTATACCGGTACTTGGATTGATAGCCACAATTGCTGAAATCGTTTTTGCCCTTTGTTTGTTGGTTGGTTTTAAAACGAAATGGTTTGCTAAATTGAGTGGTATTTTATTGTTGTTGTTTGCAATATCCATGACGTTTTCAACAGGAATCAAAGGTGCTTTTGATTATTCCGTATTCAGCGCTGCAGGTTGCGCTTTTGCCTTAAGCCTGATGAAAGAAAAATATTGGGAATTGGACAATTTGATTTTTTCGAAAAGATGATGAGGTCCAATACCTGGAAAGTTTTAGGGGCAATTTTAGTCTTAATTGCCTATTCTTGTAAAACTTATACCATTCCTGTTGATAGTTTCAGGGAACAAATGATGGAAGCAAAGCCAAAAAATAGGGTTGCAGTGGAAATCAATAATCCATTGGCCTATGGAAACATAAAATATTTTTCCAATAACATATCCCAGCTTATGGTATTAGATAAAAAAGGAAACGAATCGTTTTTGGATATTTCTCCGGCGATAGAAATGAGGGTAACGCACAAAAATGGCAAGAAATACTTGCTCTATTTTGATACGGTGATTTTGGAAAATGACACTCTTAAAGGTGGTAGGTCAAGATTTGCACAAGGCTTGACAAGAGCAATTCCGCTTGACAGTATCGTCAAAATTGAAGTTCAGGACGGAGGAAAAAAATTTGGATATCAAAAGCAGTCCAATATTAATTGAGCACAGAATTGAACCCTACAACCCTTTAAATTCAATTCATAAGCAGTGAAGTAATTATCTTTAGTAAACACTGGTTTAATCTGAATGTACTATGTCCCAAGAAGAATCCACTACCCATTTTGCCCCCGAACTGCATATCCCCAAAGGAACATTCGAAATCGATTTTTTTACCAAATGGGGTGCAGTGGAGCATTTCTGTTTGCGGAATGATGACGGCAGTATCCATGTAGCCGAATTGAATTTCGATGGAGCCATTTTCCATGTGCATGAAACCATGAGGGGCAATTCCTTGGAACCCCAAAGTGCTAAAGGGGTCACCACAATCATTGGCCTTTTTGTTCCTGATGTACAAAAAGTGATGGATAAAGCCATAGAAGCAGGAGCCATACTGGTCAATCCCACCACAGACCACGATTATGGATATCGTCAAGGTATGTTCCAAGACCCTTTTGGCCATTTTTGGCAAATCCAGAAGAAAATATAAGTAGTTAACCTTGTACTATAAAAGGTAAAAACTTGTAGATTAGGTATATAAATAACCAACCACATGAAACAAGCACTACCCTTGATAGCCTTGCTGATCATATCCATCAGCTATGCCCAAAAACCTCGTGCTAGGGATTTGGGGATCCCTTTTGTAGGTGAACCTGGAAAATTCAACGCTATCACTGGTACAAGTACCTGGTTTGCCATTTCCCACGAAAAGTTGATTGAAATCCTGAAGAAGTACAACCGCATAAAGAAGTAGTTGAATGAATACATGGAAAAAGGTCAGGCCAAAGGTATTTTGGACAGTCATTGTGGTGTTAAGTGCCTATTATTTGTACCGTGCTATTCTTTTTCGATTTTTCAACGAAGGCACTGGGCCGACGTTTTGGAATAAGCAATTCTTGTTTATCTTCCATCTTTTTACCACCCTGGCACCGTTGATTTTGGGACCGATTCAATTTTGGAACAAATTTCGGATTCGGTATGTGGAATGGCATCGCCTTCTTGGGAAAATTTACATCGTGGGATCTTTACTAGGAGGATTCACTGCACTGATTTTAGGCATAACTCAACCATATGAGGGTTCCATTGTACCCGTTGTCATTTTGGCCCTGCTTTGGCTGTTCATGACCACTTCCGCTTGGGTAACTATTAAAAGAAAGGACATTAAAAACCATCGGTTGTTTATGATTCGGAGTTATACTTTGGCCCTGACTTTTGTGGTACTAAGATTATTGGGAGACCTTGTGTATAAAGCGAACCTTTTGTTTTTCATCCAAAGTGAAGAAGTAAAAGACGCAACCTATGAATGGATGAGCTGGGTTTTACCCCTTTTGATCGTTGAACTATGGATTTCATGGGTGCCAGCCCTTAAAAAAAGATAAGTCAACAAGTTGGCGAACAAAACAACAATACATCAAAATTGTAAATTCAAAGAACCATGAACAAAAATCAGGAAGTAACCTCTTTTTTAGATCAACTCAATCATCCACTACGGGCAGAAATAGAGCAGTTACGAGAATTACTATTGAAGGCCGAACCTACGCTCAGTGAAAATGTGAAGTGGAACGGCCCAAATTACTGCATTGGGGATGCCGACCGGATTACGATGAAAATCCAACCGCCAAAACAAATTCAATTGATTTTTCATCGAGGCTTGAAAAAACTAGAACAACCTAAAGAAAGATTACTGCCTACAAGTACAAAACTACTTGCTTGGAAGGAAAACGATAGGGCAATTGCCTCCTTCAAAAACAAAGCTGAAATTGAAAATAGCGCATCAGAATTAAAGGATATTATCAAAGATTGGATTAAGGCAACAATCGAATGATCCATATAAGAAGGTGTTCCATTTGAGTATCGTATAACATGACATTTGAAGAATTCAAATCAATTGCTTATTCCTTTCCTGAAGTCCAGGAAGCACCGCATTTTGAAAAGACCTCACTTCGCATCAAGAATAAGATTTTTGCTACTTATGACTCCAATAAACATACTGCCACGCTGAAAATATCAGAAGTGGATCAAGATGTTTTCACTAAAATGAAACCAGGAAAAATTTATCCCGTACCAAACAAATGGGGAAAACAAGGGTGGACAATCGTGGAATTGGAAACCTTGGAAAAAGATATATTAAAAGATGCCTTGACCTGCGCATACTGTGAAGTGGCTCCTAAGAAATTGGCGGTTTTGGTTCGACGAGATTTGTGACAATAAAAAACCGTACAGTTGGTAAACTTGTACGGTTTTCCTTTATATGTTTTTTTGGATAATTATTCCCCCATCGCGGCAGAAACCGCAGCGGACAATCGCTTGTATGTTCCGTTTTGCAATCTTTCCCGGATAGATGAAAACGCATCCAACGTTTCGGCAATATCTTCCATAGTGTGCGTAGCGGTCGGGATTAAACGTAAAAGAATCAATCCTTTAGGAATTACTGGATATACCACTATTGAACAGAAGATTCCGTGATTTTCACGAAGATCTTTCACCAAAGCCATTGCTTCAGGGATACTACCGTTCAAATAAACAGGAGTTACACAACTGGTAGTGGTGCCAATATCAAAACCGCGCTCTTTCAATCCGTTTTGAAGCGCATTCACGTTTTCCCAAAGTTTTGCCTTCAACTCCGGTTTGGAACGCAACATGTCCAATCGTTTTAAAGCACCTTTCACAAAAATCATAGGAAGGGATTTTGCGAACATTTGGGATCTAAGATTGTATTTTAAATATTCAATGATTTCTTTGTCAGCAGCTACAAAAGCTCCAATTCCAGCCATAGATTTGGCAAAAGTGGCCAAGTACACATCGATTTCATCTTGTACACCTTGCTCCTCTCCTGCTCCGGCACCGGTTTTACCCAAGGTTCCAAAACCGTGTGCATCATCAACCATAAACCTGAACTTGTATTTTTTCTTCAAGGCAACAATCTCTTTCAGGATTCCCTGTTCCCCACGCATACCAAATACTCCTTCAGAGATCACGAGGATACCACCACCGGTCTCGTTGGCCATTTTGGTGGCACGTTCCAAGTTTTTCTCCAAGCTTTCGGGATCGTTGTGCTTAAAGGTGAAACGTTTACCCATGTGCAAACGTACCCCGTCAATAATACAAGCGTGGCAATCCACGTCGTATACAATAATATCATCTTTGGAAACCAAAGCGTCGATAACAGACATAAATCCTTGGTACCCGAAATTCAACAAATAGGCAGCTTGCTTATTTACAAAAGCGGCCAATTCTTTCTCCAATTGTTCGTGGTAATCGGTGTGTCCGCTCATCATACGGGCACCCATAGGGTAAGCAGCCCCGTGTTCCATGGCGGCTTCACCGTCTACTTTTTTGATTTCTGGTAGACTGGCGAGCCCCAGATAGTCATTGATACTCCACGTTATGACATCCTTTCCTTGGAACTTCATACGGTTGGAAATGGGTCCTTCCAATTTCGGGAATACAAAATATCCTTCAGCCTGCGAAGCCCATTTTCCCAATGGTCCCTTGTTCTCAATGATTCTATCAAATAAATCTCTCATCTACCTAAAATTTTATTCAATTGCAAAAGTATATATTTTTACGTTGCTCGCACAACGAATTTTTAGCATAAAAAAACGGCAATGTTTTGCATTGCCGTTACTAAATATTATCGCGAAGTGTTCATTACTTGATGTATTCTATTTTTTCTGGTACTTCAGCATTTTGGATGTCAAAAAAGCCTTGATTGTCCATCCATTCATTGCTGTACACTTTGCTCATGTACCGTGAGCCATGGTCTGGAAATACCACTACCACATTACTGTTGGCAGTAAACTCCCCTTCGGTATCCAATTGGAACAGAGCCTGCATGGCAGCTCCACTGGTGTACCCAGCAAAAATACCTTCGGTATGGGCCAATTTACGGGCCATGTGGGCACTCTCGCCGTCGGTTACTTTTACGTATCGGTCTATGCTATTAAAATCGGTAGCTGATGGAATCAGGTTTTTACCCAAACCTTCAATACGGTAGGGATATACCTCATTGTGGTCGAACTCACCGGTTTCGTGGTATTTTTTTAATACGGAACCATAAGCATCAACACCCAAAACCTTCACATTCGGATTCTGCTCTTTCAGATAACGGGCAATACCAGAAATAGTACCACCGGTTCCGCTACAAGCCACCAAATGTGTAATCTGTCCATTGGTCTGTTCCCAAATTTCAGGACCCGTGGTCTTGTAGTGGGCATCAATGTTCAGTTCATTAAAATATTGGTTGATATAGATGGAATCTTTGGTTTCGCTGTGCAAACGTTTGGCCACTTCATAGTAAGATCTTGGATCGTCCGCACTTACGTGTGCAGGGCAAACATATACCTTGGCTCCCATGGAGCGAAGCATATCAATTTTGTCTGGTGAGGATTTGGAGCTAACGGCCAAAATGCATTTGTAACCTTTAACAATGCTCACCATGGCCAGACTGAATCCTGTGTTCCCAGAAGTAGTCTCAATGATGGTACTACCTGGGTGCAGGAGCCCTTTTCTTTCGGCTTCCTCAATAATGTGAACTGCGATTCTGTCCTTTGAGGAATGCCCAGGATTAAAGGCTTCCAGTTTGGCGTAGAAGTTTCCGGTAAGTGGGGCTGTAATCTTGTTAAGCTTGACTAAGGGGGTACTTCCAATTAGGTCTAGGATACTGCTATAAGCATTTATCTGTTTCTTCATAACTGGTATTAGGTAGGGAACATTTTTCTAAAGATAAGAAAATTGTTCCCTGCAAAAGTAATATTTTATTTTTAATGGACTTTCCCTTCAAGGTCTAAAATGAAGGCATACTCTTTCGCTGTCTCCTTCAAAGCCTCAAAACGCCCAGAAGCTCCACCATGTCCGGCATCCATATTGGTATCCAAAAACAGTTGGTTATCGTCTGTTTTGTACTCCCTCAACTTGGCAACCCACTTTGCTGGCTCCCAATATTGTACTTGGGAATCGTGCAAACCGGTGGACACATAAAGGTTTGGATAGGCCTTCGCCCCTATATTGTCATAAGGGGAATACGATTTGATATAATCATAGTATTCCTTGTCATTTGGATTGCCCCATTCATCATATTCACCAGTGGTCAAGGGAATGGTATCGTCCAACATGGTGGTCACCACATCCACAAAGGGTACGGCAGCAATGACACCATGATACAGTTCCGGGGCCATATTGATGACTGCACCCATCAAAAGTCCGCCAGCAGAACCGCCCATGGCATACAAATGTTCCGGGCTGGTATATTTTTGCTCGATTAAGAATTTGGAAACATCGATGAAATCGGTAAACGTATTCTTTTTGGTCAACAGTTTTCCGTCTTCATACCAAGGTCTGCCCAAATACTCACCGCCCCTAATGTGGGCAATGGCATAAACGAAGCCACGGTCCAACAAACTCAAACGTACCGAAGAAAAATAAGGGTCAATGGTAGCTCCGTAAGATCCATATCCGTATTGCAACAATGGACTAGTGCCATCAAGCGGAGTGTCTTTTCTGTACACCAAAGAAATAGGTACTTTTTTGCCATCCCTGGCTGTGGCCCAAAGACGCTCGGTCTTGTAATTATTCTTATCGAACTTGCCTCCCAACACTTCTTGCTCCTTCAAAATTGTTTTGGTCTTGGTCTCCATATTGAAATCAATCATCGCATATGGAGCACCCATTTCGTTATAGTAGTAACGCAGTTCCTTGGTATCGAAATCCAAATTAGTGGAAGGTCCGGCCACGTAGGTCTCACTTTCAAATGGAAGGTAATAACTATCGGAACCATCCCATTTGGAAATCTTCATTTGGTTAAGGCCATTCTCCCTTTCGGAAAGCACATAATAATCCTTGAAAATTTCAATATCCTCCAGCAATACTTCTTCACGGTGCGGAATAAATTCCTTCCAATGATCGGAGGTGGTGTGCTCCTCATCGGTCTTCATCAGCTTAAAGTTGGTGGCACCATCCTTGTTGGTCAACACATAAAAATTGCCATCATAATGCGAAATGGAATATTCCACCCCTTTTTCACGGGGAGAAAATATCTTGAATTCTCCATTAGGGTCATCGGCATTCAGGATTCGATATTCGGTAGTCAACGTACTGCCAGAACCGATTACGATATACTTTCTGGATTTGGTCTTGTATACAAAGGTATTGTAGGTATCATCCGTTTCCTCAAAAACCAATACGTCATCTTCCGAAGGGGTTCCCAGTACATGCTTGAAAATACGGTCAGAACGAAGGGTCACAGGGTTCTTTTTGGTGTAGAAGAGGGTTTTGCCATCGCTGGCCCAAACGGAACTTCCAGTGGTATTGTTGATGATGTCAGGATAAATTTCTCCTGTCTTCAGATTTTTGAACTGGATGTTATACTGACGCCTAGAAATGGTATCTGTAGCAAAAGCTGCCAAAGTATTGTCAGGAGTCACCGAAATTCCCCTTAGGTTGAAAAAATCGTGCCCTTCGGCCATTTGGTTACAATCGAACATCAACTCCTCCTCTGCATCCAAATTTTCCTTTTTTCTGGAATGGATAGGGTACTCTTTACCTTCTTCATAGCGGGTAATGTACCAATAGCCATCCAGTTTATAGGGTACGGAGGAATCATCCTCCTTAATCCTTCCCTTCATTTCCTTATAAAGTTCTTCCTGAAAGGGAACGGTATGCGCGGTCATTTTTTGGTAGTACTCGTTCTCGGCGTTCAAATAGTCCAGAACCTGCTGGTCCTCCCTATTGTTCA
>JASBTS010000010.1 GCA_030148305.1 Allomuricauda sp.
GAGCAAAACCTGCTTCAATCCTACAAGCAAGTGGAAAATGCGTTCTCCAATTTGCATTGGATACGGGAACAGTTACTGGCACAACAGGAGTTTGTGGCGGCGGCACGGGATGCTGCCCTTTTAACCAATGAACGATATAGAAAAGGATTGGTAAATTATATCGATGTGGTGGATGCAGAGCGACAGGTACTTGAAGCAGAGCGTCTTAGTGTACAACTTTTTGGACAGGAACTTACTGAACGTGTAAACCTGGTTAGGGCAATGGCCCTTGATTCCGGGCAGTTGGATGACAAATGAGACTAAAAATTGTTGAATGAAAAAAAGAACCCCCGTAGCACACGGGGGTTCTTTTTTTCTTGATAAGGGAACGAAGATGGATCAAGGGCTATTCCGTTTTTGTGAACCAAAGGTTTCGTACCCTACCATCGGAAATCCAGACCCCGGTAATCTTTCCATTTTCACGCTTAAATTTTAAGGTGCTCAATGGATATTCCCCCTGCAAAAGATCTTTGAATTTTTGTTTCAAAGAAAGTTCACCGAACCGAATATGGAAGGCATACAGCTTCCCTTCCCTATAAAAAATGGAGTAGGAGGTATGGATCTCGGGACTGTAATAGGCTCCTACATATTCTTCCGTATCGGTATCAGTTAGGGATTCTTCTTTGAATTTTTTAAAATGAAGTGATCGGTTGGAGCCTGGGATGTAGTCAAATTCATTTTCATAGAACTCCAATTTGGTGCCATTTTGGGAATCCAAGGCTTCAAATTTTCCTTCGGCAACTGGAAGAAAAGCGGTTCTGCGGTCCAAAAACAAGGTATCGCCATTGATGGTTACCTGTTGTTCTTCATAGGTGTCATCATCCCAATAATCACCCACATAGGATTCCATGGTCGACTTTGAAATTTTGGCCACTTTTAGTTTTTTATATGGCGCAGGTTTCCCGAAAAGGATACCGGCAATTTCGTTGGATTTTCCCCCAGGCCCCGAGGAGGAAAAATTGGTAATGATGGCAATACTCGTTTTTTCCTCTGGAAATACGGCCACATTGGAACGGAAACCGCCAATGGAACCGCCGTGTGTAATCCGTTTTTTACCATAAAGTCTATCCACATTCACACCAAAAGCATATTCCAGATAACTCCCATCGTTCAAAGGGTCTAACGTTTGCATGGTTTGGAATATGTTTTCCCATCCAGGTTGGGGATCATAATAGTTTTTCAGGTACTTTAAAAGGTCGGCCGTAGTGGCGTGCATATTGCCAGAACCCACATATCCCCAATATTCCACTGCCCGGATGAATCCATTTTTTTGGGTATAGTAAGAAGTGGCATTGTTCGGCACTATGCGATCGTATCGATTTTCCACATAGGTTTCGTGCATGCCCAAAGGAATAAAAATATCTTCCTTCATAAAATCCATAAAGGACTTATGGGTCACTTTTTCAATGATGTTGGCCAAGAACATATATCCCGTATTGCAGTAGAGGTATTCCGAGCCAGGTTCAAAATTGAGTTCCGTTTGCAATCGCATGATCCGATCAAGGTCGGCGTTTGTCCGCGAGTCATCGTTACGCCATCCGGCCAAGGCAAATAGGGCATGAAGGCTCCGAAGGCCGCTGGTGTGATGCATCATCTGTCGAATGGTAATCTTACTGCCAAAAGGGGCCAACCCATCAATGTATTTGTCTATGGTATCGTCAACGGACAGTTTCCCCTGTTCTTGCAATAGCACAATGCCCAAAGCACTGAACTGTTTGGAAACCGAGGCCACATTGAACAAAGTACCTGTGGAATTGGGTACCAAATATTCCATGCTGGCCAGTCCATAGGCCTTGGAATAAACCACTTTATCCCCCTGCATGATGGCTATGGCACCACCAGGGTGATTGGGCTTGTTCCATGTTTGGAAAAGACTATCAATTTGCGCTTCCTTTTCCGTATCCATTTGGCCATAGGAAATGGACCAAAAGAGGAGAAGAAAACAGCTTACTATTTTAGGGTTCCAGGCTCTCATCATCTTATTTTTTCAATCCTGCTTGGGCCAAAGTGACCAATAGGGCCAACTGAATGGATTCATCTCCGGGCTCATCGTTCAGGTACCATTCATGTAGCGAATGGGCACCACCGCCTTGTCCGCCACGACCAATACAGACTGCTGGTATTCCTTTGGAAACAGGAATGTTGATGTTAGTGGACCCACGGCCCAAACTTGGGGCAACACCAAAGTATTGGGTTGCGGCCATGGTGCGTTGTACCAATGGGAGCGTACCTGGAAGCTCTCCGGATGGTCTATCACCAATTTTTGTCATTTCATAGGTAACTTCGCCTTCTACTCCGCTTGCGTTATATGCCTTGATAGCTTTCTCCACTGAATTTAATAGGATAGCTTCGATTTCGTCCAAGTTTTTGGGGTCGATGGCCCGCATATCTATTTCCGCCCAAGATTCAAAAGGAATGGAATTGACAGAAGTACCACCTCCGATTCGACCTACATTGAAACTGGTCTTGGGAATATCCCCAGAAGTATAGTCCCAAGCTGCTTCGGAAAACATATCGATGGCCTTACCCAAGGCGTGATGTGGGTTAGCCAACCCGAAGGCACCCCAGGAATGGCCTCCTTTTCCTTTGATTTCCAATTTGTAACGTTTGGAACCCAGTCCAGCGTTGCTGATCCTGCCCATGCTTCCGCCGTCAATGGCAATCCATGAATCGATATCGAGGCCAGATTCGTTAAAGATGTATTTCATGCCACGAAGGTCACCTAGGCCTTCCTCACCAACAGAACCCACAATCAATACATCTTTTCCGGTTTTGATATCGGTCTTGTTCATGGCCTTCAACATACTGACGAGCATGGCCAAAGCCCTTGTGTCATCCCCGATTCCGGGGGCTTTGAGCGTATCACCCACTTTTTGAACGGTAACATCGGTGCCTTCTGGAAAAACCACATCCAAATGGGCGTCAATGCCCACATAGCCAGGTTCTCCCGAGGTTCCTTTTCTGAGCCCGATCACATTTCCGACTTTATCTGTCCAGATGCTATCAATGCCAGCTTCCTCCAACATTTTGGCGAATACCTTTCCTTTTTCATCTTCCATGAAGGGAGGGGCCAAAACTTCGGTCAATGTAATGAGGTCGGCTGTTGTTTGCTCTTTTTGCGCCTTGATAAACTCAAAGGCAGCCTTAACTTGCTTGGTCTTGGTCAACTTTTCAATTTCCTTGGTATACTGCTTTTCGATTGCGGGGGTTTCCTGGGCCATTAGTGTATGGGATGCCAGCCCAATGGCCAAAGCGAATGCTATTGAAGTTTTTTTCATCATATTGAGGTGCTATTGTTTGCGTAATACTTTTCCTGATTTGATATCCCTGAACTCACCTTCATCAACGGCCAGTCCTCCATTCACCAGTACATATTCGATGCCTTCGGAATATTGGTGCGGTTTTTCAAAAGTGGCTTTGTCGATGACGGTATCGGGATTGAATATGGTAATATCTGCCTTCATCCCTTCCTTGATGAGTCCACGGTCGGTAAGATGGAGGCTCTGGGCAGGCAGATAAGTCATTTTTCTTATAGCTTCTGAAAGTTCCAAGGTATGCTTTTCCCTAACATAGCGTCCTAATACCCTTGGGAAGGTTCCATACCAACGGGGATGTGGGTGACCCATGCCGGGCTCTACCAAACGCCCATCCGAACCGACCATGGTCATGGGGTGTTTCATGATGCGTTCCACATCCTCTTCGGCCATGGCGTGGTACACACAGGATGCCCCACCGTTCAATTGGGCCTTGATGACCAAGTCTGCCCCATTTTCCACGGAAGGTTCCAAATTATGCTGTTCGCACCAATATTTCAATGTTTTTCCTTCCATTTCTGGGTCCCATTCCACTTTCGCGAATTGGATTCGGTCCAAATCCGAACCACCTCGGTCGTTCAGAATATTGAAGACAATCCCATTTTTAATACTGTCACGAAGTACGGGGTCTTCCACGCGTGTCTTGAATTCCTCTTGTCCACCAGCCCTGGCCCAACTTGGGATAAGCACTGAAATACTGGTGTAACTGGCCGCATAGGGGTATTGGTCCATTTTAATGTCCAGTCCCTTCGCCCTAGCGGAATCTACCATGGCCAAGGTTCGGGCACTCTTGCCCCACATGGGTTTGCCAATGGCTTTGTGATGGGTCAGGATTACAGGAATATCGGCATCCTTGGAAATTTGGATGGCTTCCTGCACCGCATCGAACAGTCCTAGTCCTTCCTCCCTTAAATGGGAAGTGTAGATACCCCCATATTTGGAAGCCACCTTGGAAAGGTCGATCACTTCATCCACTTTGGAAAAGGCTCCGGGCAAGTATTTCAAACCTGTGGAAATACCATACGCCCCATCTTTCATCGCACTGTCTATTTCCGCTTCCATGGCTTTGAGTTCTTCAGGGGTGGGTGCCCTGTTTTCGAGTCCCATGATATTCCTTCGAACCGTATTATGGCCCACCAAAAAAGCGGCGTTCATGCCAATACCTTTTTGTTGAAGACTGTCCATAAAAGGTTTCATAGGATATGGTGAGCTACCATCCGGACCGCCCAATGCAGTGGTAACTCCTTGTCGGACATGACTTTCGCAGGAATTGAGTTCCATAATGGGTTCCAAATGGGCATGCATGTCGATGAAACCGGGAGAAACGGCCAATCCTTCCGCATTGATGACGCGAAGTGCCTTGGCATTGTCCAAATCCCCCATGGCCACTATCATAGAATCTTTGATGGCAATGTCGGTCACAACGGGTTCCCCTCCCTTGCCATCATAAACGGTTCCGTTCAGAATGAGCAAATCGTATTTCTCGCTACAGGATGAAAAGAAAAACACGGACGCAAAAAGAATTATCGTGCTTACAAAATATGGTGTTTTATAGGTCATAATTATATTTTTATAAAGTCAATTCAGAGGTGTCAATTTCTTTAAGTGCTGCCAATGCTTCCTGCAATTTTCGGGTGATAGTCCCAAAATCATTCGGTGCATGATAGGTATGGTCGCCCAATTGGGCGATGGATGCTATCTGTGTTGAGGTCCCTGTAAAGAAGGCTTCATCCATTGTGGGTATTTCCTCCACGGCAATCCCTCTTTCCATCAGTGGGATGTTGAGGTCTTGACAAAGCCTCACGATGATTTTTCGGGTAATGCCATCCAAAATATGCTCATCGGCAGGGTGGGTGACCACAGCACCATCCTTGACAAAAAAGATATTGGTGTGCGATCCTTCGGTAATGATGCCATTGCGAACCAAGGCAGCCTCATCCGTTCCGGCCAGCATGGCGGCCTCGTTGGTCATGATGTTGCCCAACAGGGAAATGGATTTGATATCGCAGCGGTGCCATCTAAAATCGGTCTGCAGAATGGCGTGCATGTTTTTTTGGTTGATGTAAGGCAATTGGAAAGGCAGGGCATAGATCATCACGGTGGCAGGGGTGTCCTTTGGGTAGGAATGTTTTCGGGGGGCCACACCACGGGTGACCTGCATGTAGATAAGGCAAGGTTGGTCCACCAGTCCCGAAGCCATCAATAAGGGTTCGATTTCCTTTTCCAAATCGGATACCTGATACTCAATCCCAATTTTGACAAGATTTTCCTGTAATCGGTCCAAATGGGCCTTTTTGTAGAAAATGCCGTTCTCCAATTGTACCATTACCTCATAAATGCCATCGCCGAAAAGGAATCCGCGATCAAATACCGAAATGGTGGCATTTTCACTGGTTACGATTTCACCGTTCAAAAAAACCTTTGCAGGAAAATTACCTTTGGGCAGCATGTTTGTGGGTTGGTTTTGGTCATAAGCTGTGAAGGTAACGGTTATTTCATTAAATTAAAACACTGCCGTGCCGTTTCATGGGCATGGAATTTTAGTTTTGGGAATGTGATAATATTAAATGTAGAAAAATAATGAAGGTCCATTTCAAGAATATTATTGAAGTAAGTTTTTTAAAGAAGCTAGGTGTGTTATTAATAAATTTTATTCCTGCTTTTTTGCTGTTTAGCTGCTATCCAAAGCATAAGGTCGATTATTCATCATTGACCAAAGAATTGGACAGTATCATGGTGGAGGATCAAAAATTCAGAATGGAATTGTCAAATTTTTCGGTTCAAAACCATCAGGATTCCATCCAATCGGAAGCTATGCTCGCAGCACAAAATAAAATTGATTCTTCAAATCTTGAGAGGGTATTGGAAATCATTAAAGATGTTGGCGGTTATCCAGGTAAAACAATGGTAGGGCAGTCAGCAAGTAAGGTCACTTTTTTTGTACTACAACATTCTTCTCCAGAAATCCAAAAACAACATCTTGGTTTGATTCTAGAAGCGGCAGAAAAATTGGAATTAAATAAATCCTATGCAGCCATGTTTCATGATCGTGTTCTGATGTATGGTGGTCAACCTCAAATTTACGGTACGCAAATAAAAGGAGAAACCGTATTTGATTCCCTTTCAGGGGAATGGATCATGAAAAGATATTTGTGGCCTATCAAAGATGCTTCCATAGTAGATTCCCTAAGATTATGGAACGGGCTGGGTCCTTTGGAAGCTTATCTTTATGAGATGGGGGTAGCATATCCACAACAATGAAACCCCGTTCCTTGGTATTTGAAAAATTCGCATGCTACTTTTTTGAAATTCCCCCAAGTTTTAGCGTACTTCACAAAAAACAAACCGCATGACCATTTTTGTGGATATGGACGAGGTGATTGCCGATGCCTATATGGCCCATATCGATATTTATAACCAAGAGTTCAGCGCCAACCTTCAAATAGCCGATTGCTTTGGCAAGGAAGCTTGGCAATGCGTTCCCGTTGACCATCAACAATCCATTAAGTTACACACGCAAAGGGTCGGATTTTTCAAAGATCTGAAAGTCATCCCCGATAGTCAGGAAGTGTTGAGGGAACTTAGCCAAAAACATGAGGTCTATATCGCTTCGGCCGCCATGGAATTTCCTCAGTCACTTCGCGAGAAATCCGATTGGTTGGATGAATTTTTTCCCTTTATCCCATGGCAAAAGCGTATCTTATGTGGTGATAAGTTTATACTAAAGGGAGATGTTCTAATCGATGACCGAGGCAAAAATCTCAAAAAGTTTGATGGACGGACCATTATGTTCACTTCTCCGCACAATACCAATACAACAGATTTTGAACGAGCAGATACTTGGAAAGAAATTGCGGATAAACTTCTGTAGAATGCCGAAGCACATTTACATAAAGGGTCTATTCGTTATAAGTTGCATTTTTTTGCTTCAGGCCTGCGCAGCACAGTCCCACTTGATCCAAGATGAACTGGAGACGGTTACCAAGGAAGACCTAAAATATTATTTGTACTATCCGCAGGATTATTTTTCTTCCGAAAACGAATGTTTCGGATTATTGCTCTTCTTGCATGGTGGAGGCGAATCGGGTAGGGAGGTGGAAGAGATCAAGGAGACGGGACCACCAAAGCTTTTGGTGGAAGGCAAACAATTTCCCTTTTTGATATTGGCCCCACAGAACCCCCACGAGAAAAAATGGTGGAACACCCAAGCTGTGATGCAATTGTTGGATTCCGTAGTGGATAACAACCGGGTTGACAAAAAGAGGATTTACCTGACTGGTTTGAGCAGGGGAGGAAGTGCTGCATGGGAACTGGCCACACAATACCCGGATACCTTTGCCGCCCTTGCCGTTGTCTGTGGTATGGCACCTTTGCCCTATGCCCATTGGATTGACAGGGACCTGCCCATTTGGGTCTTTCATGGCGACCAAGATGAGGTTATCGACGTGGAGGAATCGGACAAGATGGTGGATAAACTAAAGGAAATGGGATACGATGTCCGCTATACCAGATATAAAGGTGTTGGGCATAATGCATGGGACAGGGCCTATACCACCGATTCTCTTTATACCTGGATGGCGAAACAAAAACGCATAAATTGATTTTAATGAAGTACTCACTTTTACTTTTGGGTCTGTTGACGATATTCTCGTGTCGTGAAAAGACCAAAATGGCAACCGAAACAAGCACGCAAGAGATAGAAGTAAAACCCTTGGACACCATTTCCGTTAAAGAACAAAAAACCTTCAAGACCTTTGATGACCTCGCCGATACCACTTTTGTTAGATTGGCCGATTTCAGCGATGATTTCGCATATGATCTTCGGTATGCCACGGAGAATAATTTTCTAAAGGCCAAGGTGTATGATTGTGCCGAATGCTATACCCGGGTGAAGACCGCCAAAGCCTTGATCGAGGCTAACAAGGAATTCATGCAGCACGGAACCAAGATCAAGTTTTTTGATTGTTACCGCCCCAACTCGGTTCAATATAAAATGTGGAAAATTGTACCGAATCCCCAGTATGTAGCCGATCCCGTAAAAGGGTCCATCCACAACAAAGGTGGCGCAGTGGATATCACCTTGGTGGATATGGAGGGAAATGAACTGGACATGGGAACCGATTTTGACTATTTTGGCAAACGTGCCTACCATGATAATTTAGCCCTTCCCCAAGAAATATTGGAGAACCGAAAATTGCTCAAGGAGACCATGGAAGCCCATGGATTTTGGTCTATTAGAACGGAATGGTGGCATTACAACTTGTCGGCAGGTTCCAACGACAAGGTTGCCGATTTTAAGTGGGATTGTGAAGATTAACCAATTTGATAAAGACATGCAAAATTTTAGGAGATGCACATTTTTAATATTGTTGATAAGCATGAACATTTCTGCCCAACATGCCATTTTACCTTTATGGCCCAACAAGATTCCCGATCAAAAGGAAACCGACGAAAAGGAGGATGCCACCTATAATGATGACGGTATTTTATGGATTACCAATGTGCAAGAACCGACCATAGAGGTATATCTGCCAACCAAGAAGACGGCCACGGGTCAGGCTGTGCTGATTTTTCCAGGTGGTGGCTACTACGGGCTTGCCTACGATTGGGAAGGCACTGATATTGCGAAGGCCTTCAATGCCAAGGGAATTGCTGGCATCGTGGTCAAGTATCGATTGCCTTGGTCTAAATCCATTACCGACAATAAAAATATTGTTCCCTTACAAGATGCGCAACGCGCCATAAGAATGGTGAGGCAAAAAGCAGGTGAATGGAATATTTCCCCCAATAGAATTGGGATTATGGGGTTTTCGGCAGGAGGACATTTGGCATCTACCTTGGGCACACATTACAACGAAAAGGTATATGATAGACAGGACAGCATTGATGATTTAAGTGCTCGCCCCGACTTTATGGCCTTGGTCTATCCAGTGATTACATTGGGAGCGGTAAGCACGCACAGTGGCTCAAGAAAATCCTTGGTAGGGGAAAACCCAACCCAAGCACAAATAGATTACTTGTCCAATGAAAAGCATGTGCACAAAGATACACCGCCCACATTTTTGGTGCATGCGGCAGATGATGATGGTGTTTCCGTTGAAAACAGCATTTTGTTTTTTAGGGCCCTTCGCGAGCATGGGGTTTCGGCAACCTTACATGTTTATCCACATGGAGGTCATGGGTTTTCCCTAGCCTTGCCGGATCCAGTTTTAAGGAACTGGATCAACCTGTTTTTTGAATGGGCCGAGCATTTGGATTGAACTAAACTTTTTCACAAACCAGTACAATCAAGGAACCATCCATGTTCTTGGTGAAAAAAAGATAATGGTTTCCGCCATCGGCTATTTTATGTTTTTTTCGCAATTCGGCAACTGAAACGGGAAAATTTCTGGTAGTAATGTTTGCCTTTGCCAACCCTACGGATTTCAATGTGTTTTTGGAGTAGGGGAGTACGGTTTGGATGATAAACTTTCGCCCAGGAAACTCCACAAGTTTTGACGAAGTATACAAGTGGGAGTGGGGTTGCAGTTTTTTTAGTTGATGTGCATTCCCAATGGTTTTAAACGCACCTGACTTTAGAATGGCGGCATTGGGTTCATAAAGATGTGTGGAAGGGTACCCCAATTCCAAGGGGGCATTTTCTTCTTCAGTGAGGTTAAAGTTGAAGTGATCTTCCTGTCCTTGATGGATGTTCACGGTATTGATGGCGATGTCGCCAACATGTCCTTTTTCAATCACGAACAAAAGTTCCTTTACTTCATTGTGTATAGCCAATACATGTACCTCCTTCACAAAATGGAGCTCAGAAATACCTTGTTTGATGTCGAGAAGGGGTGATGTTTTTACGAGAATATTTTGTGTTCTTTGTAAAAGGATATCGAGGTGTTGGGTGAGATCAGGAAGGCAATCTTTTAATAAAAATACCTTTCCTATTTTATCGTTTCGTCTTGATGGGTCCACATAGATCCAATCAAAATGTTGTTCCGTTTTTTGTAAAAATGTGATACCATTTTCAGACACGCATTCAATGTTTTCCTTATCCAAAATTTTAAAATTATGGCAGGCAATTTCACTGAGATCTTGATTGATTTCGCAATGGGTAACCTGCTCTATTTTCTTTGAAAAAAAATAGGAGTCGACCCCTAATCCACCAGTAAGATCTAACAGCGTTTTTCCGGATACCAAACTAGATTTGTACCATGCGGTTACTTCTGAACTGGTCTGTTCAATATTCAGTTTATTGGGGTAGTAAATGCCTTCGGTTTGGAACCAGGTGGGGAGCTTCTCCTGACATTTTTTTCGTGATTCCAGTTGCTCTGCGAGCTCCTTTTGGGAAACACCCTCAAATTGCTGGTTTTTCAGCAAAACAGACATAATGTCAGTATCCTTATTTTTAAGTATAAAATGCTGTAAACCAGTATTTAATATCAATTTATTCAAACTGATGCTATAAGTTTTTGGTCAGTTTCTTCACAAAGGGATTTTCGGCCAAAAATTCCTTCAAAATAACTTTTATGGCCGTATATCCCGGCACGGCAACTACCATTCCGACCACCCCAAAAAGGAGTCCGGCAATGATGATGACCAAGAAGATTTCCAGCGGATGGGATTTAACACTGGTAGAAAAAATAAAGGGCTGGGAAAAGAAATTATCGACCAGCTGACCTACGGTTAAACCGATCAAAACATAAAAGGCTTTTGGCAAAATTACAGTACTGAAATCCTCGCCCAGTGAACCGGTCATGGTAAGGGTGATCATGATCACTCCACCAATGATCGGACCCACGTATGGGATGATGTTGAACAGGGCACAAAGGAAGGCGATCACGATGGCATTTTCCACTCCGACAATGAGGAGTGCAATCATATAAATAATGAACAAAATAAAAAGTTGCAACAGGATGCCCGCAAAATATCGGGAGAGCAAACCGTTGATCTTATCAATGGATTTCACCAATTTACTTTCCTTGTTTTCGGGGACAAAGGTCAAGATTCCATTTTGAAGGAGGTTACTGTCCTTCAAAAAGAAAAAGGAAATGAACAAAACGGAAAACAACCCGATACTGAAACTGCTGAGCGCGTTGACCAAGGAATTCAAAAAATTGGGAATGAAGCCCAGGTCCAAACCCTTGAGCATACTCTCCTCTACATGGGCATCTTCGATAAGGTTATCAACACTTCCCTTGGAAGCCCCAAAATATTCCAATCCTTGCAGGTAAAGTGTATTCAAATTTGATTTTAACTCATCGATATCCAATAACGATAGGTTTTTGCTCTGTTCCGAAATGAGTGGAATAAAAAGGGACAGAATCCCCAAGAAAATGGCGAGCATAAAAATCATGGTCACTACTACTGCCAAAGTGTTGGGGAATTTTAATCGTTTTCTTAGAAAAAGGACGATAGGCCTTCCCAAAAGGGCAATAACGGCAGCAATGGCCAAATAGGCCAATACCGATTGGATTTTATAAAAGAAAAAAGCAATCAACACCACTGCCGTCAGAATGGCAACAGCACGAATGATTCCGTTGGCAATAGTCTTTGAATTCATGTGTCAGCTTTTAAAGGCATATTCTACAATATTGGCTCCCATTTGCAGGGCTTTTTGCCTAACGTCTTCAGGATCGTTATGAACGGAAGGGTCTTCCCAACCATCACCAAGGTCGCATTCAAAGGTAAATAGGAGAACCAAGCGACCCTTATCAAAAATACCTAGGGCTTGTGGTCTTTTTCCATCGTGCTCATGTATTTTGGGCAACCCTTCAGAAAAAGTGAACTTTTGGGTAAAAATGGGGTGGTCGGCTCCCAATTCTTCCAACTGCTTATCTGGAAATACTTTTTCCAATTCCCTTTTCAGATAGGGAGCCATGCCATAATTGTCATCGATATGTAAAAAGCCCCCTGAAAGCAGATAGGTTCTAAGGTTTTCGGCCTCTTCATCCGTAAAAAAGACATTGCCATGCCCGGTCATATGAACAAAAGGATACTTGAAAAGGGAAACACTCCCAGGTTCCACGGTTTCTGGTTGGGTGGCAATTTTGGTACCGATGTTGGCATTGCAAAACTGAATGAGATTGGGAAGCGCGGTAGGGTTGGAGTACCAGTCCCCGCCACCTCCATATTTGAGCACGGCGATTTCCTGAGCATTGGCCATACCTAACCCAAAAAACGTTAAAATCATTGCCAATAAGGTAAGTTGTCTCATGGAGTTGCGATTAACCAACTAGTCAAATGTACAGTATTCATGGTAAAAAAAATCATAATTGTCTCATCTGCCCTTCTCATGATGTCCCTATTCGCTTTGTTGAAGGCATACCCTAAAGCTGCTATTGGAGAGGATTATCATGAGTCCGAAGGAAATGTTGTGGATTCTTCACCAGTCGTATTGGAATTGTTCACCAGTCAAGGATGTTCTAGTTGCCCTCCAGCGGATGCACTTTTATGGCAGGTGCAACAGGAATTCTCGAATGATGTCTTTGCATTGTCCTACCATGTGGTCTATTGGGACTACATAGGTTGGAAGGATCCCTTTGCGAAATCCGAGTATACTCAAAAGCAACGGATCTATGGGGAAAAGTTTAGATCAAATAGCATCTACACTCCCCAAATGGTAGTCAATGGAAGAGAACACTTTGTGGGATCTAACCGTACAGAACTGTATTCCAAAATTAATGCTTACAAAACCTATCATGCCGAGAATACGATTGAGATTACCAATACTGAGGTAGCCAATGGGACGATAACATTTTCGTATGCGGCAATCGGAAATATTGATCATAAGATACTTCGTTCGGTTTTAGTAATTGACGAACGGGTTACCCAAGTGAAAAGGGGTGAGAACAAAAACCGAAACTTAAAGAACAGCAACATTGTGGTACAGGAAAAGTATATTGAATTAGAACATTCAAGTGGGGAATCATCCATCCACATCCCGGATATCGTTACTGATGACGATGGCCTTACTTTAATGCTCATAGTGGAAACAGCTAATCTTGATATCACAGCGGCCTACAAAAGGGAGATATCACATTAACTGTTGATGACGTTTACCGTTGTACAAGCTACAATAGCCGCGGTTTCGGTTCTGAGGCGGTTGTTACCCAGTGAAATGGGAATAAACCCCTTAGCCCTTGCCAAATCGATTTCCTCTTTGGAAAAATCACCCTCAGGACCGATCATGATCGTGGTATCCATATCGGCTATCACCCTACGTTTGAGTTCCACTTTCTCACCTTCGTCACAATGGGCGATGAATTTTAGTCCTGCGTTTTCAACTGTCATAAATTCCTTGAAGGTAACAGCTTTGTTGAGTTTGGGCAAGACAGTTTGTAAAGACTGTTTCATGGCTGATTGCAACACCCGATCCATGCGTTCCATTTTAACGGTTTGTCTTTCGGAATGGTCACAGATGATAGGCGTGATTTCATCTACCCCAATTTCTGTGGCCTTTTCCAGGAACCATTCGAACCGGTCGTTCATTTTGGTCGGGGCCACTGCCATGTGCAGGTTGTATCTTTTGGGAATGGATTTGCGTTCCGAAATGATCTTGACTTTGCATCTTTTTTGATCGGGCACCAATATTTCAGCTTCGAACAGGTATCCTTTTCCGTTGGTTATGTGCACAATGTCCCCTTCGGATTTGCGTAATACCCTTGCAATATGTTTGCTTTCTTCAGGAGGGAAGACAAATTGCTTGATACTGCTGTCCAATGAAGGATGATAGAAAAGTTGCATGGTTTCAGGTTTTGTTCAGTTAACTACCGATGGCGTAGCGGGCCTTGGCGGCCACACTTTGTTCGGTAAACTTCCCTTTTTCGAACTTAAGATAGCCAACAATTCCGATCATGGCGGCATTATCCGTACAATACTCAAATTTTGGAATATAGGTTTTCCAGCCCAAGGTTTCCTCGGCCTCCTTTAACTTCGCCCGTATTCCTGAGTTGGCGGCAACACCACCACCAATGGCAACCTGAGTGATTCCGGTTTGGTCCACGGCCATTTGCAGTTTTTCCATTAAAATATCCAAAATGGTGTGTTGTACCGAGGCACAGATATCGTTGATGTTTTCTTCCACAAATTTGGGGTTCTTCTGGGTTTCTCGTTGCAAAAAGTAAAGAATACTGGTCTTGAGTCCACTAAAGCTAAAATTGAGTCCATCCACCTTCGGTTTGGGAAAATCAAAAGCGTTAGGATTTCCCAATTTGGCATATTTATCCACCAAAGGGCCACCAGGGTAGGGAAGTCCCATCAACTTGGCACTTTTGTCAAAAGCCTCGCCCACGGCATCATCCAACGTTTCACCCAAAACTTCCATGGTAAAATGGTCAGTTACTTTTACGATCTGGGTATGCCCCCCACTAATGGTCATGGCCAAAAATGGAAAGGTAGGTTTTGTTCGCTCTTCGTCATCAATAAAATGGGCCAAAATGTGGGCTTCCATGTGGTTGACCTCAATCAACGGAATATCAAGACCCAAAGCTAAAGACTTGGCAAATGAGGTACCAACGAGCAAGGAACCCATGAGTCCCGGACCTCGCGTAAAGGCTATGGCAGATAGTTCTTTTTTGTCGATATTTGCTTTGGCCAAGGCCTGGTGCACCACGGGAACTATGTTTTGTTGATGAGCCCTAGAAGCCAACTCAGGGACAACACCTCCATATTGCTTGTGGATTTCTTGCGTAGCCACTACATTGCTCAGTACATTTGTATGGCAAAGAACGGCAGCCGAAGTGTCATCGCAGGATGATTCTATCGCAAGAATATATTTTTTTGTATCGGTCACTGGTTTTGGAACAAAAATTGGTCATCAAAGGTAAAACATAAAGCCCTATCAAAAAACTTCGTAAAATACTGTTACGCATCCTACTGGCTATTTTGCTGTTCATGGTGCTGGGCTCATTGGTACTTTCCATGCCTGTAGTGCAGACGAAGTTGGCCAAATATGCCATGGATTCCATCAACGAGGAGTTTGGGACAAATATCCAGATAGACCGTGTAAGTCTTTCCCTTTTTAACTTGAACACCGGCGTAAAGGGCATTTATGTAGAAGACTATAAAAAAGACACCCTTTTCTATATTGACAAGTTGACCACATCCATTTTGAACTTGCGCAATATGGCCAACAACAAAATGGAATTTGGGGATATTGAGGTGGACGGCCTTACCTTCAACCTTAGGACTTACGAAGGCGAAACGGATACCAAGTTGGATGTTTTTGTGGATAAGCTGGATGATGGTAAACCAAGGGACCCGGGTACGCCTCCATTTTTTCTTTCTTCAGATGAAATCCAGATTGTTGATGGAAAATTCCGGTTGATCGATGACAATTTGGAACAACCAAAAACCTTGGATTTCAACGATGTGAAGATTACCGCAACCGATTTCCAGATTTTGGGCCCTGAGGTAACCACCCGAATCGAAGATCTATCCATGTTGGCCCGAAGGGGAATCCTGTTGAAAAAAATGGCGGCGGATTTCAAGTATACCAAAGAAGAAATGCGGTTCGATTCCCTGCTCATCGATACCGAACAATCGGAGCTCAAAGGTAATTTGGTGTTCACCTATGATCGAGAAGATTTTGCCCAGTTCATTGACCGTGTGCAATTGAATGCCGATTTTACCGAATCAACAGTGTCCTTGAATGAAGTGAATACCTTCTACAACGAATTTGGTCAGGACAAGGTGGTCAATTTTACAGGAAGCTTTAGTGGGGTGCTCAACCAGCTCAAAGTGAAAGACCTTTTCCTGCTTACAGACAACACTGGCATCCGTGGCGATTTTGAATTCGATAATATGTTCAGTGAACAAGCTCCATTTGTTTTACGAGGGGATATCGACAATCTTACTTCAAGTTATTATCAATTGAGGGGAATCCTGCCTAAAATTCTTGGGGAGAACATTCCCGAATCTGTTCAGAAACTGGGCCAATTTACGGTGAGGGGGGATGTGGAAGTCACAGAAACCTCCATTGATGCCACCGTGAACCTGAACACAGCCATGGGGGACAGTTATGTGGATCTGCAGATGACCAACATTCAAACCATTGACGATGCTTCCTACATTGGTTTTATTTCGCTGATGGATTTTGATCTTGGGCATTTCATCAACAACGATCAATTGGGCTTCACTTCTTTGGACATGAACGTGGAAGGAAAAGGGTTTGTGGCCGAAAGCCTGAACACCGAAGTCCGAGGGGAAATCTACAAGCTGGAATACAACAACTACGAGTACAATAAAATCAATGTTTCTGGTATTTTGAAGGACCAATTGTTTGACGGTATCCTGTTGTGCAACGACGATAATTTCAGGTTCGACTTTAAAGGTCTTGCCGATTTTGGAGGTCGCGAGAACAAGTTCAACTTTATTGCCGCGGTGGATTATGCGGATTTGAAAAAGCTGAATTTTATTGATGATAGTATCAGCATCTTCAAAGGACATATCAACATGGATATTGAAGGGAACAACTTGGATAACATGGTCGGGCAGATGAATTTCACCAACACTACCTATCAAAATGCCAACGATACCTATTTCTTTGAGGATTTTACGGTGAACTCCTCTTATGAAAAGGATACCATCCGTACCATAGAAATCAATTCCCCCGACATTATTACCGGATATATGCGAGGCCAGTTTAAGGTATATGAATTGGGGCGATTGGTTCAAAATTCCATCGGTAGCATTTATACCAACTACAAACCTTTTGAAATTTCGGATGGGCAGTATTTGGATTTCAATTTTAAGATCTATAACAAGATTGTGGATGTGTTCTTTCCCGAAGTATTTTTTGATGCCAATACCTTTATAAGAGGTAGCATTGTGGCCGATGAAGGAGATTTCAAACTCACCTTCAAATCGCCGAGTATTGCAGCATATGGCAATACTTTTGACAATATTGAGGTGAAAATCGATAACAAGAATCCACTGTTCAACACCTTCGTGTCGGTAGAAGACCTTTCCACATCGTATTATGATATCAAGGATTTCAGTTTGATAAATACCACCCTGAAGGATACGCTGTTCTTTAGAACAGAGTTTAAAGGGGGTAGCCAATATAACGATAGCTACAACCTAAACTTCTACCACACATTTAACGAAAATAACAAATCCGTAATCGGGCTTAAAAAATCCGATGTCAGTTTTAAAGGAAATACGTGGGTGCTGAACCGTGATGGAAACAGTAAGAACAAAGTAATTTTCAATAGCGCACTGGATAGCATAAAGATTGAGGATTTGGTGATGGACAACAACAATGACGAACAGATCCGTTTACGTGGTGAGATTGCCGATTCCACATACAAGGATTTGGACCTTCAGTTTAAATTGGTCTCCCTGAACAAAATTACCCCGGCCATTGATAGTCTTAAATTGAACGGTGCTGTGGACGGCTTCCTCAACATTTTGCAAAAGGATGGAAAGTATTTGCCGACCTCCAGTTTAAAAATTGATGATTTCAGCGTCAACGACATTCATTTGGGTGACCTTGAAATTGGAATTTTCGGGAACAATGACCTTACGGAATTTGGAGTAAGCACTTGGTTGAATGACAATGGCAAGGAGAAACTGAGCCTTAACGGAAAGGTGACCAATTATAACAACAAACAGGAGTTGAACCTAACGGCCAATTTCACCGACTTTGCATTGGAACCCTTCAGTCCGCTGGGAGATGGGGTCATTTCCAATATCCGGGGAAAGATAAACGGCAGTGCCCAAATTACGGGGGTCGCTACCAACCCGTCCATCAATGGGGAACTGACCTTGAACGATGCCGGTATGGGCATTCCCTATCTGAATGTGGATTATAATTTTGCTCCGCTTTCCCGGGTTCGACTATTTGACCAAACTTTCTATTTTGAAAAAGTGGGACTTTCTGATGTGGTGGAAGGAACCAAAGCTACCCTTGACGGTACCATTAGCCATACCGAGTTTTCCAATTGGTACCTTGGCTTGGATGTGGATACCAATAACGATCGCTTTATGATTCTGAACACCGAATACGATGAGGAATCCCTTTATTATGGAACGGGCTTCATCAATGGAACAGGTAGTATCTACGGTCCAACGGATGCTTTGACCATCTCGGTGGATGCATCAACAGCAAGGGGCACTTCTCTTAAAATACCGTTGAGCGATGTAACCAGTGTTGGGGATTATTCCTTTATCAATTTCATTAATAAGAACCAAACCAATTCCTTTGAGGAAGAGCGCGTACTGGAAGAATACCAAGGACTTGAAATGGCCTTCGACTTGGCTGTGACCCCCGAAGCGGAGGTGGAAATTGTGGTGGATAGGGCATCAGGAAGTTCCTTAAAAGGTACAGGGGAGGGGATTTTGTTGATCGAGATCAACACCAATGGTAAGTTCAATATGTATGGTGAATTCGTTGCGGTAACTGGGGAATACAATTTTAAATATGGTGGGATTATCGATAAAAAATTCAAGGTCCGTCCCGGAGGAACCATTCTTTGGGAGCGAGATCCTTTGGCTGCCCAGCTGAATTTGGAAGCGGTATATGCCCTCAATGCCAATCCGGCCCCTTTGCTGGACAATGCTGGGTATACGGGAAGGATCGCTACAGAGGTGGTGGTTCGTTTGGATGGTGAACTGGAAAGGCCCAATGTGAATTTTGATATCGATTTCCCGGGAACCAATTCCGTAGTGCAATCGGAACTTCAATATAGATTGCAGGATCCCACGGTTAAGGAGCGTAATGCGTTTTTCCTTTTGGCCCAGGGAACCTTTGTAAATGCCCAAACAGGAATCAACCAACAAGCGGTTACAGGAAATTTGATACAGACCGCATCAGGATTGCTCAACTCCATTTTGGGAAGTAATAACGACAAATTCAATCTTGGGGTGTCCTATGAACAAGGATTACTGGATCCCAATGCAGATACCCGTACCGAAAATAGGATCGGTGTGACAGTTTCTACCCAAATTTCCGACAAAATATTAGTGAACGGCAGGGTCGGGGTGCCTGTTGGTGGTGTTTCCGAAACCGTTGTGGCCGGTGATGTAGAGGTTCAGGTATTATTGAACGATCAAGGAACGTTGAGTGCAAAGATTTTCAATAGGGAAAACCAAATACAACAATTTTTGGCAGAAAGGCAAGGCTATACCCAAGGCGTGGGACTTTCCTACCAAGTGGATTTTGATAGCTTCAGGGAATTGATGCAGAAGGTTTTCCAAAAAAAGGAAAAGAAACAACAACCCGTACCTCAAAGACCTACTTCAGAAGTGATGGGAAGGGACAGCCTCATACGCTTTTCCCAAAAGGCGGATAACATCCCGAACAGGCCAAGATAAATTTTTAGATTTTTACACGTTTTTCATCTAAAATTTTACGAAAACGTTTGAGGAATTCATTGAAATTAAATAAATTATTAAGCCATTCATAATTTCAATAAAGTTTCCTAGTTTTGACCTCTTAAAATTTTTAATGGCTTCAGAAATTAAGAAAATTGCCGTCTTCACATCAGGTGGGGACTCACCCGGAATGAATGCGGCCATACGCTCGGTGGTTCGTACCTGTGCGTATTTGGAAAAGGAATGTGTGGGTATCTACAGAGGATACCAGGGAATGATCGAAGGGGATTTCAAGCCCATGGATGCGCGTAGCGTAAACAATATCATTAACAAGGGAGGTACTATTTTGAAATCTGCCCGCTGCGAGGAATTTAGAACTCCAGAAGGAAGAAAAAAAGCCCATGAACAGTTGATGAAAGAAGGTGTTGATGCCTTTGTGGTTATAGGAGGAAACGGAAGTTTCACAGGTGCCCTTAAGTTCACGGAGGAATTTGGTTTTCCCGTGATCGGAATTCCAGGTACCATCGACAATGATATTTTGGGATCATCCTATACCATTGGATTTGATACGGCCATCAACACAGTTGTTGAGGTAATCGATAAGATCAGGGATACCGCAAGTTCCCACAACCGTTTGTTCTTTGTGGAGGTAATGGGCCGTGATGTGGGCCATATTGCATTGAACGCCGGTGTAGGAGCTGGTGCAGAGGAAATTTTGATTCCGGAGCAGAACCTTGGCTTGGAAAGATTGTTGGAATCCCTGAAACGTAGTAAGGCTTCTGGTAAATCATCCAGTATCGTAATCGTAGCCGAGGGCGATAAGATTGGGAAGAACGTATTCCAATTGAAGGAATATGTGGAAGAACATCTGCCCATTTACGATGTAAGGGTTTCCGTTTTGGGACACATGCAACGCGGTGGTAGCCCAACCTGTTTTGACCGTGTTTTGGCCAGTAGGATGGGAGTGAAGGCCGTGGAAAGCCTTTTAGAGGGCAAATCGAACCTTATGGTGGGTATCCGCGATACCAAAATGGTTTTGACCCCTTTGGCAGATGCCATCAAGTCCCATACAGAAATAGACGAAGAACTCATTAGAGTTTCCGATATAATGACAACTTAATGTAAACACTTTAAAAAAGTAAAAATGTCAAATTTGAAAATAGGAATCAACGGATTCGGTAGAATTGGAAGGTTGGTCTTTAGGGCAACCATTAAAAGAGGGGATGTAGATGTAGTGGCCATCAACGATTTGTTGGATGTAGACCATCTTGCCTACTTGTTGAAGTACGATTCGGTACATGGTTTGTTCGATGGTACGGTTGAGGTAAAAGACGGCCATCTGGTTGTTAACGGAAAAACCATCAGGATTACTGCCGAACGTGACCCTAAAGTTTTGAAATGGGACGAAGTTGGTGCTGAGATCGTTGCCGAGTGTACCGGTATCTTCACAACTTTGGAAATGGCCCAATACCACATTGATGGTGGTGCCAAAAAGGTAGTGATTTCTGCTCCTTCCAAAGATGCGCCTATGTTCGTTATGGGTGTAAACCACAAAGAAGTGAAGCCGACCGACACTATTATTTCTAACGCTTCCTGTACAACAAACTGTTTGGCACCTATCGCCAAGGTACTTAACGATGAGTTCGGTATTGAAGAAGCTTTGATGACCACAGTACACGCTACCACGGCTACCCAGTTGACCGTTGATGGTCCTTCAAGAAAAGATTTCAGAGGGGGTAGAAGTGCCCTTTTGAACATTATTCCGGCTGCTACCGGTGCCGCTAAAGCGGTGACCAAAGTTATTCCTGCATTGGAAGGAAAACTAACAGGTATGGCCTTTAGGGTACCTACTGCCGATGTTTCTGTAGTAGATCTTACCGTGAAATTGAAAAAGGCAACTTCTTATGAAGGCATCAAACAAGCCATGAAAAAAGCCTCCGAAGGTGAATTGGCCGGTGTTTTGGGTTATACTGACGAGTTGGTGGTTTCCCAAGATTTTGTTGGGGACGTGAGAACTTCCATTTTTGATGCTGATGCTGGTATCGAGTTGAACTCCACGTTCTTCAAGGTGGTTTCTTGGTATGACAACGAAACAGGATATTCCAACAAATTGGTGGAATTGGCCTTGCACGCAGCTAGCCTATAATTTAGTATCTTACATATATAATCCTGAAAAGGGCAATACCCTTTTCAGGATTTCACATAAAATTTTTTGACGTATGATTTTGATCGTAGATAGTGGTGCCACTAAATCCGATTGGATAGCCCTTGATGATAAAGGAGAGCAATTGTTCTTGACCCAAACCTTAGGGTTAAGTCCCGAAGTGTTGACCCGTGAGGTTATTGAAGACCGTTTGGCCAACAATTTTGAACTTTCCAAGAATAGGACCGAAGTACGTCAATTGTTTTTCTATGGTGCCGGTTGTGGTACCGATAGAATGAAAAATTTCTTGAAAGCCATTTTTAAGGACTTCTTCCCCAACGCCAAAACAGAGGTAAGGGAAGATACCTATGCAGCCATCTATGCCACCACTAAAATTGGTAGACAAGGTATTGTCTGCATTTTAGGGACGGGTTCCAATTGTAGCTATTATGATGGCCATCAACTCATTCAAAAAGTTACCTCTTTGGGATACATTTTGATGGATGATGGTAGTGGTAACTTCTTTGGGCGTAAATTGCTCAGGGATTATTACTTCCATAAAATGCCACAGGACCTAGGCATCAAGTTTGCCAAGGAATATGATTTGGACGCCGATGTGATCAAAGAGCACTTGTACAAACAGCCCAACCCGAACACGTATTTGGCAACCTTTGCCCGTTTCATTATCGAGAATAAGGAACATCCTTATTGTAAAGGTGTGATAGAGAAGGGATTGCAGCAGTTCGTAAACAACTACATCATGCAGTTTGAACTAGCTACCAAGGTTCCTGTTAGCTTTGTTGGTAGCATTGCCCATTTTCTACAGGATGAACTCAAAGCCTGCTTGGAACGCAATGATCTGATTTTGGGTGTCATCCGCAGAAGACCTATTGAAGGTCTAGTGGAGTTTCACAAAGAGACTATTTAACGGCAATCATAGAAATCTCCACATTTACAAATTTGGGAAGATTGGCAACTTCCACAGTTTCCCTTGCAGGAGCGGTATCTGCATCAAAGTAGGTGCCGTACACCTCATTGATTTGGGCAAACTGGTGCATGTCCTTTATGAAAATGGTCGATTTGACCACGTGCTCAAAAGTCATCCCGGCTTCTTCCAAAATGGCCTTAAGATTTTCCATGGATTGCTTGGTTTCCTTTTTGATATCTCCTTCCACAAGTTCCCCTGTAGCTGGATCTATTGGAATTTGCCCGGAGATATATAGCGTGTCCTTGATCAAGGTAGCTTGATTATAAGGTCCAATGGGTGCAGGTGCTTTGGAGGTATTGATGATTTTTTTCATGGTGATCGGTTTTTATGTTAAGGGATGAAAGTATTCAAAAAGGTTATCGGTTCCTATAAGGTTGGCTTCGGTTTTCCCATTTAAGATCTTGTAGGATCGAACTACTGATCCCGATAAAGAAGTACCAACGTTCATACCTTCCAAATGGGGTCCAATCAAAGCTCATCTTAAAACTTCCCAATTCGCGTTTAAAAGCAAATCGGGTATCTGCAAAACCCTTGTTCTTCAAATCGTAGCCAGAGTTAAAGCCAACTTCCCATTTGGGCGATAATTGAATATTCCCCGAAAACATAAGAGAATGGTTGGTAATTTCGCCCTGTCGATTACTATTATTGTAGGTGGCTACATAGGTAAATCGGGCATCCCAGGGTAATTTGTTGTTATATAAAGGGATATCCTCGTTGCCTGACTCCTTTCCATCTCCACCAAAGTGTCGGTCGCCAGTTTGG
>JASBTS010000215.1 GCA_030148305.1 Allomuricauda sp.
TTCTTTCAGTGCATATTTGTTGAGTTCGGTGAACACCTCATGGGCAAAATCGCCCCGAGCGGTGAACTCCATCAATCGGGCACCGCCCTCAAAGCAGGCCTTCAACACTTGTTTTCCCAATTCCACATCAGGATGGTAGAACAAGGGCACCATGCCCGTTTCCGCCATTTTCTGTGCCACCTCTATCCTTGAATATCTTGCCATATCGTTTCTTTAACCTTTTTACCCTTTACCTTTCAACTTTGTACTTTGTCCCTTTCACCTTTTACTCTAAACCCCTATCTCACAACTCTTCCGGAAGCATCACCGCCCATCAGTTTTTCAACTTCCTCTACGGTCACCAAATTGGCATCGCCCACTATCGTATGTTTCAGGCATGAAGCGGCCACTGCAAAATTAAGTGCTTTCTGGTCATCGTTGGGCCACGTCAACAATCCATAGATCAATCCGCCCATAAACGAATCGCCCCCACCTACGCGGTCCACAATATGTGTAATCTGGTATTCCGGGGAAGTGAACATGTTCTTGCCATCATACAATACCCCGGCCCACGTGTTGTGTGAGGCCGAAAGCGATCCCCTCAAGGTAGTGATTACTTTTTTGGCGTTGGGGAACTTTTTCATCATCTGTTGGCACACGGACAAAAAGGCTTCTGCCTTTACGTGCTCTCCCTGGGTGGTGATGTCAAGCCCTTCGGGCTTGATCCCAAAATGCTTTTCGGCATCTTCCTCATTCCCCAGAATAATATCACAATACGAAGTCAGTTCCGTCATGATGGCTTCCCGGTCCCCTCCATATTTCCAGAGTTTGGCTCTATAGTTCAAGTCGGTGGAAACAGTAAGTCCGTGTTTTTTGGCAGCCTTTACCGCCTCGATACAGGCATCGGCGGCTCCTTGGGAAATGGCCGGGGTAATGCCCGTCCAGTGGAACCATTCGGCCCCTTCAAAAACGCTGTCCCAATCCACCATTCCTTTTTGTATCTCGGCCATGGCCGAATGGGTGCGGTCATACACTACCTTACTTCCCCGCGAAACGGCCCCCGTCTCCAAAAAATAAATGCCCAACCGGTCACCACCGAAGATGATCTTATCCGTGCCTACTCCACGTTTGCGCATTTCCATCAGGGCACATTCGCCTATATCATTCTTGGGCAAACGGGTGACAAAATCCACGGGAATGCCATAATTGGCCAGGGATACCGCCACATTGGATTCACCGCCTCCATAAATTACATCAAAACTGTTCGCTTGTGAAAACCTTAAAAATCCAGGAGGTGCCAATCGTAGCATGATTTCACCAAAGGTGATTACTTTTTTTGTCCCTTTCATGTTCATTTATATTAATTGTATTGTAAATATTTTAATAACTTATTGATTGAGAAAAAGAAGAACGCACTTGGGAAAGTAGCACGTTCTTCTTAAAAACTAAACTAACTCAAACAATCAATTCTTCTATTCTTTTCTTTAATTTTTTACTTCGGATACTATTTTTTCCGGGGCACTCTTGTGCCAGTAAGAGGCCAAAATGGAGCCGGTAATGTTCATCAACGGTCCAAAAACGGCGGGCGCAAGTCCCATGGTGGCAATCTTGCCCAGCGAATTGGCACTTCCGGAAGCCAATCCCCCATTTTGCATACCCACTTCAATGGATATGGTCCGCGAATCCCGCTCTCCCATACCCACAACGCGTGCAAACCAATACCCCAAAAAGTAGCCAAAAAGGTTGTGTACAAAGACCAAAAGAAGCAACATGCCACCAATATCGAGAAGACTGTCCCTACCTGCCGCAGTAATCACGATGATGATCAAACCTATGGCCAACATGGACAATAAGGGCATGACATCATCCAACCATTTGGTTTTGCCATGAAGCAAATAATTGAAAAGCAAGCCGGCCCCTATGGGCAGGATGATCATTTTGGTGATGCTCCACATCATGGCCAATACCTCTATCTCCACGAATTGGCCTGCCAGCAGCTTCATCAACAAAGGAGTAACAAAAGGTGCCAATAAGGTGGCAATGGAAGTAATGGTAATGGAAAGTGCCAGATTGGCCTTGGCCAGATAGGCCATTACATTGGAGGCTACCCCGCTGGGGGAACAACCGATCAATACGATTCCCGCAGCAATCTCTGGGGGAAAACCACTGATATTGGCCAGAACATAACCGATTATCGGCATAATGGCCAATTGTGCGGTCACCCCCACCAAAACACCCTTTGGGGATTTGATGATCTCACCGAAATCCTTGATGCTCATGGAAGTTCCCATGCCGAACATGATAATCTGGATCAATGGGATGATCAACGCCGTCAGCTTAAAATCTCCAATCTGGACAAAATATTGGGGCCAGTACAAGGAAAGGGCCACCCCAGCAAAAATAAGCACAGCGAAAATAAACCCTTTCAACATTTTATAACCGCTAAAACCAATGGCCAAAAACGCAAAAAATGCAATGATAAAAGGACCTGCATCCGAAATATTCCCTTGAATAGCCTGGTAAACAAAAATCAACAGGGCCACTGCCGCCAGGCCCAAGGATATGTTATGTAAAGTATTCTTTTTCAAAATCAAAAAATTTAAATGTTAGTTCCGTTTTTGTTCCTTTAGAGCGAAGGCGATATAATCCCCACCTGATTTTTGTCCCCGGCCTCCACCTGCGGCAATCACCACATATTGTTTGCCATCCACTTCGTAGGTGATGGGTGTCGCAAATCCTCCTGCCGGAAGTTGATGTTCCCAAACCACTTGCCCGGTCTTCTTGTCAAAGGCCCTTATTTTTTCATCCTTGGTTCCTGCAATAAACACCAATCCACCTGCAGTCACTATGGGGCCACCGTAACTTTCCGTACCTGTTATGGGCACTCCTTTCTCCGTAAGTTCTGGATATTCACCTAAAGGAACGCTCCATAGATAATCACCCGTATTCAAATCGATGGCATTCAGGGTTCCCCAAGGTGGTTTTATGGCTGGATAACCATTTTGATCCGTTAGCTTTTTCCATGTCTTGATGACATATTTGGCCTCATATCCAAACTTCTTTTCTTCTTCCATGGCTTCCTGACTTGCCCTTTTTTCTGGATTGGGCGTTTGATGCATTCCATTGGGCAAATCTAAAATATAGGCGGTAATGGCCCTTCTTCCTTCTTCTGGAATATGTTGAAACGAAGGCATCCTCCCTGTTCCCGATTTGAGCAACTCCAAAATCTGTGCTTCCGTAGCCCTTTCTCCAATGCCCACAAGACTCGGAAATTCAGTAGTTCCCGTTTTATCCGCACCATGGCACATGGCACAGTTTTTTTGGTAACGCTCTTCTCCCGTCAAAACCTTTTCCAACTCTTTTTTTCTGGCTTCTGCGTCTTCCATGACCAAAAGCCAAGGGTCATCGTTGGAGTTTTGGTAGAGAACGCCATCCAAATCCGTGGCATTGCCTCCCCATTCGGCCCCACCACTATACCCAAACATAATGGTTCCCTTTTCATTGGGCAAGGCAAACTTTTCGTCTGTCCGATATTGGTCGAACAGTTCCTTGACATAGGTATGCGATTCAGGAGATAAATCCGTAATGATATCTTCGGTAAAAACTTGATGAGACAATGGTGCCGGTTTCAAAGGAAACTTTTGCACCGGATATGGATGTTCGCCCGGCAGTCCTCCTTCCGTAGGAACCGAACGTTCCTCCATCTCAAAAATCGAAGCCCCGGAATCCCTATCCAGAACATGAATGAGTCCATCCTTGCTCACTTGTACCACTACATCCTGCTTTTTTCCATTGTGGGTTATGGTGGCTAAATTGGGCGGACAAGGCAAATCCCTATCCCAAAGATCATGTTGGACCGTTTGGAAATACCATTTTAGTTTTCCCGTGGCTGCATCCAGCGCCACCACACAATTCCCAAAAAGATTCTTTCCTTCCCTATTACCGCCATAAAAGTCAGAAGATGCGGAACCTGTGCCGAAGTAGACCACTCCGCGATCCACATCCAAGGACATACCTCCCCAGCTATTGGCTCCTCCCTGTTCTTTGTATGCCTCTTTTGGCCAGGTGTTATAGCCTTCTTCCCCAGGTCGGGGTATGGTATGGAATATCCACTCCAACGCTCCTGTGATCACATTGAAGGCACGGACATCGCCCGGAGCGGCATGGCCTCCTTCGGAAACACTGGAGCCTGTGATGTACAAATCCTTGTAAACAATTCCCGGACTGGTGGCGTTGACGGCAGCAGTACTGATGTCCACATCCAGACCCTCTGCCAATCCTGTATGAAGGTCTACCCTTCCCTGGGTTCCAAAGGTTTCAATTGTTTGGCCTGTTTTTGCATTTATGGCATAGAGGAACGAACCTGAGGTATAGAGAATCCGTTTATCCTCGCCCTTTTCCCAATAGGTAATCCCCCTACTGGCGCTGATGTTGTACCTTATGCCATCAGCCATGGGTTCAAACTTCCAAAGTTCTTCCCCTGTGGCAGCGTTCAAAGCAAATAGGTTAAGTTCAGGGGTCGTGCCATATAGGATGCCGTCCTTGACAATGGGTTGACACTGGATGGCCTTTGGCCTTTTGGGAACCGCTCCATCCACATAGTCTCGGGCATCGTAAACCCATGCTACTTCCAAGTTCTGGACATTTTCTTTGTTGATTTGCTCTAAAGGGGAATATCTTTTATTGTTCCGATTGCCTCCGTACACAGGCCAATCTTTTCCCGTTTCCAAATCGACATATTCATCCTTTTCCGTTTCCACGGCACAACTGAACATCATAAAGCCGACCAAAACCGACCACATCATTTTTTGCATTTTAACTCTTCAAGTGTTTGAAATTCATGTTGATAGATTCAAAAACTTTCAAATGATCAGCTAGGGAGCCTATATGCCTGACGTGCCAAAAGTACCATCTTGTCATTTTCATCCAACTGGAACACCATGATGATCCCGATGTGAACTTTGGCCGGTTGGCCCGCATTTGTAGCATCGGCAGAAAGAATGTGCCTAACAATGGCGACATTTTCCGATATGTTCACACTTTGATGGTCATTGGTTATGGAAATAAACTGGAAGGGACCATTGACCACATCATCAACAAACTCTGCCTTGTCCTGTATTTTTCCACTGGAATGACCGTAGCTCAGATTGGTGGCCGTTATGGCATTGAGTGTGGCTTCGTCCCTTGTGATTACGGCATCATCAAACTTTTTAAGGGTCTGCAACACCATTTCCTTATCCAATTGTTTCTGGTCTGTGGAGGAGGCACAAGATGTTATGGCACACACACCGATGAACAATATGATCTGTTTAAGTATTTTTATTTTTCCCATGGTCCAATCAATAATTGTTCTTTTTAAGATGATCGTTCAATTCGGCACGGGTCATCGGTAATTTGGCATCGGGATATTTCTTGAGCCAATCTGTAAAATCGGCTTTGATCTCTGGTGTCCATCTAGTATCGATTTGACCTGCGGTATAGGTTTTCTCACGTAATCTTTGAAAACCAAATTCATCCCGAAGTGCCACCACTTCGGAGGAAATCACCAATTCGGCAACAAGGTGTGAGGGTATAAAAATGGTTCCGTGTCTGTTGGCCAAGACCACATCGCCAGGCAACACTGTGGCCCTTCCGATCCGTATCGGGGCATTTATCGAAGTAAGCATTTGTTCTTGAAGGTAGGAAGGATCCTCATCACGATACCAGCCATTAAAGCCTTCAATCTCAAGGAGTCCGCCCAAGTCCCGAACACCACCATCAAACACCACTCCGTTTTTGGAATTGGCATAAATGGCATTTCCCAAATTGGAACCGATCAATGTTCCGTCAATGATCCTACCGTAGCCATCGGCCACATATACATCACCATTGACCAAAATCTCTATGGGCCAAGAATTACTTCCTCCAATGGTATCCCTTTTTTCCTTGGCTCCTTGAAGCTTTACATATGTATTTAAATCTGGGCGCAAGGGCATATATTGTGCGGTCACCACGCGTCCGGTCATGACCCCTTCAGGGTGAATGATCTTCCAGCCTCCTTCGTATTGGTTGTTGAATCCTTTTCGGCGAAGGTAGCCCCAAGCTTCCTCAATCCGTATCTTTTTCAATCGTTGTAAGAGTGCGTCCGAAACTTTAGGTCTTCCATCCGCAAAACGCTCTCCTTCCCATTGATTGGTCAATGCTTTTACATACTCTGGTGCCGAGCCCACTTTTTGTGCACTCATACCAACTGTTATCACAAAACAGGCCAATAGCACTATGTTTTTCATTTGATCTTTTTTCATTTTAGATTTAGTTTGGTTCATCAAAAAATTTAATCAAGGCCCATGATCTTTAAAAAATTGACCATGGGCCTATCTTTAATTAACTAAACAACTTATAAACAACTTAGCTTCACTACTAACTATAAGTTCTATCATGCGACCTCAACTCGTCCCATTCCTTGGTTGACTTGAAGAAGCTCTTATCCGATGGGTGCAAGTGCTCCTTGACCACATCTTCATTCAATTCAATTCCAAGTCCTGGGGCGGTCAACGGTACGGTGGCAAATCCTTTGTCTATCATTTTGAATCCGCCTACAGTTGTGACGAGGTCTTCCCACCATGGTAAATCCACGGAATGGTGTTCCAGCGCCAAGAAATTTTGAGTAGCCGCCGCACAGTGTACGTTGGACATGAAAGAAACCGGGGTACCTGCCTGGTGCATGGCCATAGCAATTCCGTATTCCTCGGCATAATCGCCAATACGTTTTGTTTCGAGCAAACCACCAGATGATGCCAAATCGGGATGGATGATATCCACCGACCTGTTCTCGATCAAAGGTTTAAAATCTTTCAACAAATAAATGTCCTCACCTGTGGTCGTAGGCGTTTCAATCGCCTGAGTAATGGTCTTCCATTGTTCATGGTACTGCCATGGCACCATATCCTCAAACCAGGCCAAACGATATTTATCCAACTTCTTGGCCAATCGGATACCATTGTTCAGGTCGAAGTGGCCATAGTGATCGGTTGAAATGGGAATCTCGTACCCCACCATGTTACGGACATTTTCTACGATCTGGGCCAATTCATCCAACCCTTTTTCGGTGATCTGAACCTGGGTAAAGGGGTGCATGGTATTTCCGTAGGACATCATGTTCCTACGATCGCCCCACTGTGCCAAAACGCCTTTGTCGTTTTCCCAAAACTTACCGTTTACCACTGTTCCCGGTTTTCCTCTCAACTCACCAATGGAAACATCCATTTTCAACCAGGTGTAGCCCTGCTCTTTGGTCCTGTACTCAATCAATCGTTTCTGCTCTTCAGGGGAACTGGCTTCCGGGGTATCCGCATACATGCGTACCTTATCCCTATATCGCCCACCAAGCAATTGCCAAGCAGGTACGTTGTAGGCCTTTCCACAAATATCCCAGAGGGCCATTTCCACACCACAAACACCACCAGCTTGACGTGAAGGACCTCCAAATTGTTTTATACTCTTGAAAATCTTTTCCACGTTGCATGGGTTTTCCCCTAAAATTCGGCTCTTGAGGAACAGGGCATACCGTACATCGGCTGCATCCCTGACCTCACCAAGGCCATAAATGCCTTGGTTGGTCTCTATTTTGATAATGGCCGTACCTCCCATAACACTGGTCAGTGCATAGCGCATATCCGTGATCTTAAGGTCCGATGGTGCTGACATCCTACTCACTTTGGAAGTGGTCTGGGCAATGGTGTCCTCGATGCCCAAGCCCATCATGCCGGTCATGGCAATACCTCCCAAGGCTGTTTTCTTTAGAAAATCACGTCTGGCGTCCGTGGTCCTTGGATTTTCGATTTCGGCCTGCCTGGCCAGTTTGTAATCGTTCTCTTCTTTTTTGTTCTTTGCGATAATGTGTTTCAATACCGATTTCATGCTTTTTTATATTTAGTTTGATTCTTATTCATGGTCCCACCATACCCGAGTATCGAGATTGTCCGGTCCCATTCGTGTAACTGCTTCATTGAGATTGGCTCCATTGACGGCAATCTCTGCGTTTGGATAGGTCAACCTATTGATGAAATCCCCTGTGATATCCTGACCAGGATACGTGTTCGGGGACAAATCGGGGAATCCCGATCTTCTGAAATTCGCGTAGGCCTCAGGGCCATTGAGAAAGGAGGAAACCCAGTACTGCGTATTGATCAGCTCCAAATTGTTGGTTCCATCCAAGGTGTTGGCAGCTACATAAGCATCTATATCGGCAACATCGATGGCCGTATCGGTACCATAATCGGCCAATTGTTCCATGTTAGCTCGGATTCCCGCTTCAAAATAATCCTGTGGATCCCCTGTTATCCAACCCCTTTCTGCAGCCTCTGCCAATAACAGTTGGGTCTGGGAAAATGTCAAAAGAAACTGTGGAGAACTAATGGTGACCATTCTGCTCCTATCCACTTGGCTAAAGGCATAGAAGCTTTCCAAGCCTAGATCTGCGACCACAGGATCAATTGACACGTTATCATACCCGACAGGCATACCTATCTGATCTGCAGGATCGGTAGAGGCATTGTCCTCGGTCTGTTCGGCACCAGATGCAGCTCCAACATAGCGCACGGCTATGGAAGCCAAACGAGGGTCGGAGTTGGAGGCAAGGTAGTCCACGAAATACCCCGTCAAATAAAAGTTATTTGCTTCGGAACCATTCAGATAGCTCCCGATCGGGTTATTGAAATTGTTGTCGTGGCGCACTACAAAATTATCGTCATTGGATTCCAATACCCCGCCATTGAATGCATATTGAACGGTATCTTCTGCCAATTGCGGGTCTACCTTCACCAATCGCATCCCGATCCTGAGTAAAAGGGAATATCCCAGTTTCCTCCATTGATCCAAATTCCCTGCGTACATGACCTCCCCATCTTCATCTTCTGCAGCATCGGAAAAACCTTCCACCGCTGTTTTCAATTGGGCAATCATATCGGTATAGATAAATTCTTGGGAATCATATTTAGGTAACACAATTTGATCGGAAAAACCTTTACCTGCCTCAGAATATGGTACATCACCATACGTGTCGGTCAATACCATAAAGGCATAGGACTGTACAATCGTGGCCATGTGCAAAAGATTGCTCCTTTCTGGTTTATCGGCCAATTGGGCAATCAAATCCCCAGTATGTTTGATCACGTTCTCATAATAATCCGTCCATTGCAATTCGGTTGCACTACGGTTATCCTGATTATAGTTGGCACCGGTCAAGATCCCCGAATTTGGGGTTACCATTTGTTGTACGATCCCCATATCATAGATGACCTGTCCATTGGAAAAGGACAATCCTATAATGGCATTGTTCAACAAAAAGGCCGGGTCAACACTTTCACTGGTCGGGTCTACTGAATTGGTGTTTATTTCATCGAAGTCCTTCTCACATCCAATAAAGAATAACACAACCATGAGCATTGTTGCTATGATCTTATTATTGTCTTTCATAATTCTTCTCTTAAAATTTTAGATTTAGGTTAAAGCCCATGCTACGCGTTGTTGGCACACCGGTAGATTCCAATCCCGAAACATTGTCCGAGCTGTAACTGAAAGAATCCGGATCAATATTGTCCACCCATTTCTTGAGCAACAACACGTTGTTGGCCACAAAGCTCAGCGTGGCTCCCCTCAAGAAGGAATCCTCAGGAATAAACTTTCGGAAATCGTATCCGAGAGTCACTTGTCTCAATTTCCAATAACCACCATTATATACAATGGGTTCAATGATCTGTGAAGACCTAACGACTTCCCAATATCTTTGGGATTCAGTGGCCACGGTATTGGTCTCTCCTGCTTGGTTTACCCCGTCCCCGATTACACCTGTATCCCTTCCTGGAAGGGTCATTTTATGCAGTCCATGACGAACCGCGTTGAAGTTGGTCCCAGAAATCATCTTGTTACCCAACTTAAAGTCAATCAAGAAGGAAAAATTGAAATCCTTGTACTTAAAAGTATTGGTGATACCTCCAACCCATTTGGGCAGAGCACTTCCGAAGTATTGGATCTCGTCCGTCCGAAGGGCACGTCCATCGTCCCCAAAAATCTGTCTTCCTTGGTCATCGCGCTTATAGCCAAAACCAGCCAATTGTCCGATTTCCTCTCCAACCACTTGGTACAAAAATCCATTGAAAACGTGGTTACCCACTAAAATGGATTCCCCAGGAGTGTCGGTCAAAAGACTGATCACCTTGGTCTTGTTGTACGAAGTGTTCACGTTCACGTCCCATCGGAAATCATTGGTTCTGATCGGGTTGAGGCTGAGCATGGCTTCTATACCATCGCTTCTACTCTCCCCACTATTGATCAAGGTGCTCACAAATCCAGAAGCATTGGAGATTTGTGCCGGAATGATCTGATCGATCGTGGTCTTGCGATACACAGCAACATCCAACCCAACCCTATTATCGAACATTCTTAGATCCAACCCGATTTCCGTTTCCCTGGTACGCATGGGTCTCAGATCAGGATTGGGCAACGTACTGGTATTGGCCCCTGCCACCGGTTGGGCATCCCCATTGATGTTTGGAAAAAAGTTGGAATTGATATCGTAAAACAATGAGTTGGAATACGGGGGTACATCGGTATCACTACCCACCTCTGCATATGCTACGCGAAGTTTTGCAAACGTGAGCCAATCCGGTTGTTCCGCAAAGGCATTGGAAACGATGTAACTGGCAGAAACCGAAGGATACAAAATGCTCCTATTCTCTGGGGACAGAGTGGAAAACCAGTCGTTCCTCAACGTGGCACTCAAAAAGTAGGTATCCTGAAAAGAAACATCGGCGGCACCGTACAAAGAATTTACAGCACGTTCGGACAAGCTATAGGAAGGATCCTTAACACGACCGTTTTGTACGGTGTACAATCCCCTGATCACAAAATCGGTAACGTCTACCCGGTTCACATCCAAGGTACGTTTCATCCTATTGCCACCCACATTTACTCCGATGGACAGATCCTCGGAAATATCCTTGTTGGCCGAGATAAGGAAATCCACGTTGGTCTCCCTAAACCTTCTGGCCTCCTGGGTATAGGTCCCATTAACGAATCCTTCAGGTGCTGCGGCCCTTGATGCCTGACCTGTTGGGAATCCATCATAATCCTGGGCCCTTGACCAATAATCCTGACCTCCACGAAGTTGGGCGTTCAACCAAGGTAGAATCTCATATTTGATGGCAATGTTACCAAAAATACGGTCCCGCTTAATGTTGTTGAACTGCTCTGATAATGTGAAGTAAGGGTTTGTTCTGTTCCTGAATCGGGAATAGACATATTCATTTCCGTTTGCATCGAACTTATTGGCTTTCAACACATCCAAAGGCATGGAATTCGCCAAGTTGAACAAGGAAACCGGAATGGTATTATCCTGTTGCCCAACGTTTGGAGGGTTGGTGTTTTTCTCGTTTGAGTAGTTGATATGTGCTTCAAAGCTCAATTTATCGGAAAGATCATATGTGGTTCCCAAGCTGATGGTACTCCTAGCAAATTCATTATTTGGGGTAATGCCCTCACTTTTCAGATTTGAAAGGGAAACATTGAATCCGCCCTTTTCATTCCCCCCGGCAAAAGAGACGGAATTGGTCACATCCAAACCATTTCTGTAGAATTTTTTAATCCGATCATAAACCGGTTCATAAGGCACTTCCAACCCATTGAAAAGAATCTGGGTCATTCCAGGCTCAAAACGCTCCCCAAAAGACCACTGTCCCGAGGTTGGGTTGGCAGCTGTTGGCCGAATCCCGTTTTCACCTTGTCCATATTCGTATTGGTAATCGGTAAAATCCAAAGGAGTATGGTTGGTCACGTTCAAATTGTAAGTGATTCCCAATCCATCGCCCGATCCGCGGCTCTTGGTGGTGATCATGATGACTCCATCCTTCGCCCTAGATCCATATAATGCTGCACCAGTTGCTCCTTTTAATATGGTCATGCTTTCAATATCATCTGGGTTGATACTGGAAAAACCATCACCACCATCAGAAAACACGCCTCCACTATTGGTACCCACTTCTGTGCTTGTACTACCCGGACTGGTTCCAAAGGTTGTATTGTCAATAGGAACACCGTTCACCACGATCAACGGGTTATTGGTCCCAGAAATGGATGACTGTCCACGGATCCTGACTTTGGATGAACCTCCAGGTCCAGTACTGAGAGAGGAAATGTTGACCCCCGCTACCTTACCTTGAAGGGTATTCATAAAGTTGGATGATCGGTTCACGTTTACCTCATCAGCATCCACTTGGGCCACGGAGTAACCCAATTTCTTGGTTTCTTGCTTGATTCCCAAGGCAGTGACCACAACTTCGTTCAGGTTTTGGGTGTCTTCCTGAAGCACTACGTTGATGACTGATGCACTTCCTACAGGCACCTCTTTTTTGGAAAACCCGATGGAACTTACCACCAAAATAGCATTGGGGTTTTGGACCGTGATCTGGAAAAGTCCATCAAAATCGGCAGCTACCCCATTGGTGGTGCCTTTTTCAATTACTGATGCGCCGGGAATTGGTGCCCCACTGGCATCTGTCACTTTTCCTGAAACCGAGTTTTGCAACGGAGCAGTTTCTGCATAACCTGATTTGGAATCGGGAGCTTCCAAAACATTGGGTCTGGGTTTCAATACAATTTGTTGTTTGTTGAAAATGTAGAGAATGTTGGTTCCCTGGAATAGCTGATCCAGAATCTCTGTGATCAGCTGTTGATCTGCCGATACCGAAACCTTTCGGTGGGTATCGATCTTCTTGTTGTCGTAAAAGAACTTGAACTCCGACACAGATTCAATCTGCTCGAACACTTGCTCAATCTCCACATTGTCCATGGCCAACGTTAGTCTGGTTTTCTGTGAATAAGAATTGGCATGCGTCGAGAAAAATGAAACTATAAAAAGAAAAACGGTCAGTTTCACGGTTAACGACAGGTTGTTAGTTAAACAAGGCAGAGTGCGCTTGATGTAATTTTTCATACCTTTGTAATGTTTTTAGTTAACTTATTTTTTAAGTTGATAATCTCAATCGGGAAGATGTTGCAGCATTTCCCGATTTTTTTATGTGCATTTATTTCATAGGCGATTCCTGGTTTTGGTTATTTAATATGGTTATTTGCTTTCCTTCTATTTTATACTCGAATTTGGTTTCCGAAACAAAGGTGTTCAGTACCTCCTCCATGGATTCCACATCAAAAGTTGCCGTGAACGTTCTGTTATTCAAGGCTTCATTTTTATTATCAATGGTTACCCCATAATGTCTTTCCAGTTTTTTGATGATTTCCCTGAACTTTATTCCTCTTATGACCAGTTTACTTTGCATCCAACTGGTATATTGGTCCGTATCCACCTTTTCTATTTGTGCCGATTTGGATTTTTTGTCCCATTGCGCCATGTGACCAGGTTTCAGTAACATGGATGGGCCTTCGTCCAAATCGTTATTATGGGTGGCATTCACTTTTACGGAACCTTCCACCAAAACGGTATTGATATCTTCTTCCTCAGGATAGGCCGATACATTGAACTTCGTACCCAATACCTCTACATCCATGTTGTCACTGGTCACCACAAAAGGGTGATCCTTATCCTTTGAAACCTCAAAAAATGCTTCACCCTGTAAATAGACCTGTCTCTTTTTACCGGGAAGGAAAGTCACTGGGTAGCGTAAAGATGACCCTGCATTCAGGTACACATGGGAATTATCAGAAAGTATGATGTCAAAACGTTGCCCATTGGGAATCGTCAAGGTATTGTAAACCAGTTCATCCATGGTTTCATTATTCGTATAGTTCAATTGGTGGCCACTTCTCTGTCCAAGTTTATTGCCTTGTTTATCCACAAGTTCTTGTTGGTCCGAAGAGGAAAGCTCAATTTTTTCGCCATTGTCCAAAACCAAAACAATTCCCTGCTGCTGTTGTACTATATCCGCAGCAACTTTTCCTTGTTTAAAATTCAAACTCCAATAGAAGTAACCCGAAGTGAGGGCCACTACAAAAATGGCAGCATACTTGTAGGTACTTTGCAACAGCCTATGCTTCTTGCTTTGTTTTTTGGAAGCATAGCGCAGCATTACCTTCTTCCAGGCATCCTCGGCGTTCAATTGGGACAATGCGGAAATATCACCTCCGCTATTATGGTAGTTCTCTATACTTTGAAATAGGAATTGATTTTCTTCGGATTCCGATAGCCATTGCTCCAACTCGGATTTTTCCGAATTACTCAATGTGGAAGTCAGTTTTTTATATACCAAAAAGGCAATTTCCATAGGAATGTAACTTAACGGTGCAGGCACCTTTTACCTATAGAATTATGAAAACAGAAAAACGGGTAGTGTAAATTTGTTAAAAAATCAATTTTTAACACTTAAAAAAGTGACAATGGCAATGATAAAGCCAAAAAAATAGGACCCACTTAACGTATGACGAAGGATTTTGAAGGCTTTTTTAAGGTGATATTTGACGGTATTTGTAGAAATTCCCATGATATCCGCCGTATTTTGGTACTGTAAGCCTTCAATAATACATAATTCAAATACACGTTTGCTTTGCTCAGGCAATACATTTAGTGCCATTTGAACTTTTTCCTTTTCTTCTTGATGGATCAATTCCTGTTCATAGGAAGTATCGAACAGCGAAATGCTCTCGTCCAGCTTGTGCACTTTTTGATCCTGTTTTATCTTTTGCAGACTTGCATTTTTTACCGCAACCTTGATGTAATTGGAAAGCCCTTCAATCTCATTCGCCTCCTTTCGAGTTAGCATTTTGACCATCACATCCTGGACCACATCCTCCGCAGCCTGCATGTCATGGAGATAGGCAAATGAAAGAAAGCACCACTCTTGATAGTGCTGCAAAAAAATTTGCTTTATGGTCTCGTTAGTTGGTTTTTTCATTAATCAAAAAATGCACCCAAAAGCTTGAGGTTATTTTCTATTGTGAAATAGATAAAATAAGCGCTAAAATTTTGAAAAATCCATCTAATATATTTAAATAAATCTGAATATGTAAAAAATGACTTAAAAAGAATTATGATAATCTTTTGATAACCTTCTGTTTATTTTTTAATGAGAAGTCTTTTCAAAGGAATTACTTGAAAGAAATATGGTTTGGAATTTTATAGTAATG
>JASBTS010000217.1 GCA_030148305.1 Allomuricauda sp.
ACTCCAACCACAAGGCTTCTTCAAACTTGTGCTTTTCCTTCACCTTTATGGGATTCGGTTTCAATTGAACCAAATAATAGTTTTTCAGCACGGTCCGGAACTTGCCCTTTTTTATATGGGAGAGGTAAAACTGCAATTGCTTGTCCGTAAGCTTCAATTTTACTTCTTCCGCAACTTCCCTGATCAAGGTTTCGGATTCCGTCTCCTTTTTCTTCTTAACCCCGCCAGGCAAAGTATACCTCAGCGGTCGGGCCACTTTTTTCAGCACCAGGACCTTGTCCTTGTGAACGGCTATGAGCCGAGATTTGATCAATTTTTTCATAATGGGCCCTTTTGATTTTTGTTTTACTCCTCATCGGAGTCCTCCAAACCATCTGTTTCCAATGATGTTTCTTCGTCGTTGTCGGAAATATTTTCCGAGTCGTCATAATCCTCCATGGCCATCACCAATCGTTTGCTCACGCGAACCAAATAAGCGGTGTCCTCGGTACGTACCTCGATACATTCCACCACTTCATTGTTGGCATTGCGATACGTCACAATATCGGCGTCGTCATATCCCTCAGGGTATTTCTCCACCAAAAGGTTGAGGATTTGATTGTCCAACTTTTTGTAATCCACAATTACCCGTTTCAAAGCTACCGTTTGTCTATTCCTCATCATTACATGTCCAAAAGGTAGGCAAAAATCAGAGGCGCCACGATGGTAGCATCTGATTCCACAATAAATTTAGGGGTATCTATATCCAACTTACCCCAAGTGATCTTTTCATTCGGTACTGCCCCGGAATAGGACCCGTAACTTGTTGTTGAATCACTGATCTGACAGAAATAACTCCAGAATGGGGTTTCGGTCTGTTCTAAATCCTGATACAACATGGGCACCACACAAATAGGGAAATCCCCAGCGATACCACCACCTATCTGGAAGAAACCTATTCCTTTCTCCGAGTTCTTCTGGTACCAATCGGCCAAAAAGGCCATGTATTCAATACCTGATTTCATGGTGCTTGCCTTCAATTCACCCTTGATCACATAACTGGCAAAAATGTTGCCCATGGTGCTGTCTTCCCAACCAGGAACTACAATAGGCAAGTTCTTTTTGGCAGCGGCATACATCCAAGAATCTTTGATATCTATCTCATAATATTGCTCCAAAACTCCTGATAGCAATAATTTGTACATGAACTCATGCGGAAAATAACGTTCTCCCTTGTCCTCTGCATCTTTCCAGATTTCATAAATGTGCTTTTGCAAGCGTCTAAAAGCCTCTTCTTCAGGAATACAGGTATCGGTCACCCGATTCAGGCCCTGTTCCAAAAGATCCCATTCTTCCTGAGGGGTCAAATCCCTGTAATTGGGAACCCTTTTGTAATGGGAATGCGCCACGAGGTTCATCAAATCCTCTTCCAAGTTGGCGCCGGTACAGGAAACGATGTGTACTTTATCGGTTCGGATAATTTCGGCAAAGATCTTTCCAAGTTCCGCGGTACTCATGGCACCGGCCAAGGACACCAACATTTTGGAACCTTGGTTCAACTGATCTTCATAACCTTTGGCGGCGTCCACCAAGGCAGCTGCATTGAAATGCAAATAATACTTCTGAATAAATTGTGATATTGCTCCTTTATTGCTCATTTTAACTATCTATCGGGGTTTGGATCATCTCAAATTTCATTTTCATCCTTTACCCTATTTACATTCTTACTTATTTTATGCTTTATGCCTTAAGGCATATTTCTTATTCTCAATTTTTGCTTGGTACTGGCAAGGCTTTGGACTTCACCAATGAACCCGTTTCTTTTTTGGTTCCATATCCTAAAATGGAAAGGAATTGTTGAGCCGTCTGCTGTTCCGCAAACACCGATGTCTTCATGTTCCCTTCTTCGTCCTTATCGATTAGAACGTGTTTGGGATGTGGGATCAAGCAATGCTGCAACCCTCCAAAACCACCAATGGTCTCTTGATAGGCACCTGTATTGAAAAATCCAATATATAGTGGTCTATCCCTTCTGTATTTAGGAAGATAGATGGCGTTCATATGCTGTTCGGAATTGTAATAATCGTCACTGTCGCAAGTTAACCCGCCCAGTAGCACACGTTCATACTCATCGTTCCAACGGTTTATGGAAAGGGTAATGAACCTTTTGCTAATGGCCCAAGAATCAGGCATGGTGGTAATGAAAGATGAATTGATCATATTCCATTTTTCCCTGTCGTTCTGTTGTTTTTGATACAATACCTCATAAATGGTACCACCACTTTCTCCTACGGTAAAACTTCCGAATTCGGTAAAGATATTGGGCACATCTACCCCGGCTTCATCACAAGCCTGCTTGATCTGATGGATGATCTCATCCACCATATACTCATAATCATATTCAAAAGCCAAGGAATTCTTGATGGGGAATCCGCCACCAATATTCAAACTGTCCAAAGTAGGACATACCCTTTTTAGGCTGATGTATACCTTGAGACATTTCAAAAGTTCGTTCCAATAGTAGGCCGTATCCCTAATTCCGGTATTTATAAAGAAGTGAAGCATCTTCAATTCCACTTTATCGTTGGTTTTGATGGACTGATTGTAAAAAGGCACAATGTTCTTGTACCCAATCCCCAATCTTGAGGTATAGAACTCAAATTTTGGTTCTTCCTCGGATGCAATCCTGATTCCTACCTTAAAGCTGCCCTCGATGACATCACTCAAAAGGTCTATCTCCTCATAGTTATCAATAATGGGGATACAGTTCTTATGTCCATTATTGATCAATCCTGCAATGTTCTGAATGTACTGGTCCCTTTTAAACCCATTGCAGATTACATAAGTGTTCTTGGTAATCTTGCCGGTTTTCATCAAATGTTGCACAATGTCTATATCGAAAGCTGAAGAGGTTTCAATATGGATGTCATTTTTGAGTGCCTCATTCAATACATGCTCAAAATGGGAACTTTTGGTGCAGTAGCAATAATGGTAGGTACCCGCATATTTGTGCTTTTTCATGGAACTCTTGAACCACTTTTTGGCCCGTTGGATGTTATCTGAAATTTTAGGCAAATAGGTGAATTTAAGAGGGGTGCCATATTGTTGGATCAAACCGTAAAGATCTATGCCATGGAACTGCAGTTTGTTGTCTTCCAACTGAAATTCTTCTTGGGGAAAATCATAGGTCTGTTCGATCAAATCGATATATTTCGTTTTCATTCTAATTTCGTATTGAGGATTAATTGATACAATAAAACA
>JASBTS010000218.1 GCA_030148305.1 Allomuricauda sp.
CTGATGTTTGTTCTCATTTGATATATAAATTTACTTGTTAATTAAATAATTGATGATGGCAGACTGCATATAGTAGAGCTGCGTAGATTGAATTTGATTGGTCTGGAACTTCAATTGCAGTTCCTGTATGTCCAGTACGTCATTAAAATTGATGGTGCCGGTCTCATAGTTTTTGATCAAGATCTCTTCGGCATCCTTGGCCTGTTTCAGGTTTTTGGATTGGATATCAAAGGTGATTCTTGCTTCATTACGCTGCGAAATGGCCTTGGCATAGGCATTCTCCAATACATTCAACCGTTCTTCCTTTTGCAATTCGATTTCCTTTTGGCGCAATTGGTTCTGCTTGGTCACCGATTTGAATTTATTGTTGAAAATGGGAATGGAAAAAGTGACCATGGGCATCAAAATGTCTTTTCCATTATCGCTCATCATCATGTCCGTACGTTCCGAAACCGGGATGTAGTCCAACCCGACACCAAAACTTGGGGCATTTTCCTTTTGATTGACCAATTCTGATTGGGTCACGGATTCATATAACCTGTCATATTTGAGCAGTTCGGGGTTCAAAGTCAGCGCCTCTTTCCCCAATATTGGGTCTTCTGACGGAATCTGCATTTTCGCCACCACTTCCACCTCAATGTTTTCGTTACGATTGAGCAGGTTATTGAAAACTGCCTGTTCCGCCAAGTATTGCTGATCCAAAATCTGGCGTTGTTGCTGTAGTTCATTCTGGCGTATCTGTAGTTTCAATACATCCACTGCAGAAGCCTTACCCACCTCTACCGAAGTAAGGGCCAATTTTTCATAGGTCTTCAACAATGATATGTTTTCCTCCAACACCCCTTTTTTGGCCTGAATACCATACAGTACATAATAGGATTGGGCCAAGGACAGTGCCAATTTGCGTTTAGCGATTACAATTTCGGTGTATTCGGCATCTGCCATGGAACCCGCATAGTTTTCCCGTGCCGTAATGGTCCCAAACCAAGGGAGCATTTGGGATACCGAAAACCGGGCCCTTTGGGCTCCAACACGGGTTTCGGGTTCGCTCACAAAATATCCGGCACCAAATGTGGTGTTGGGCAAAGTGTTCACTTCGTTCACTTTTTCCTTGGCGATGTTGTATCGAAGCTCCATTGCCTGGATCGCAGGGCTATTCTCTTCCGCCAATAGCAAATACGATTCAAGGGTCTGGGCTTTGGCACTGTAGGCCAATATTGCCATCAAAAGGAATAGGAGTTTCTTTTTCATCGACTTTGCATTTTAAGTTGTATTTCTCTTTTCCAACTATACAAGACTGGTACCACAAAAAGGGTGATCAAGGCGATCAACATCCCGCCAAAACTTGGAATGGCCATGGGGATCATGATGTCGCTTCCCCTACCTGTGCTGGTCAACACAGGCAAAAGGGCCAATATGGTTGTCGCGGTGGTCATCAAGCAAGGTCTGATCCTTTTTTCCCCGGCTTCAAGAACGGAAGCCCTAATACCTTTCAGTGTTTCAGGACTGTTTTTATCAAAAGTTTGGGTCAGATACGTGGCCATGACCACGCCATCATCTGTGGCAATACCAAAAAGGGCAATGAATCCGACCCAAACGGCCACGCTCAAATTGATGGTATGCATCTGGAAAAGATCTCTAAGATTTTCGCCCATAAAACTGAAGTTCAGGAACCAATCCTGTCCATAAAGCCAAATCATCATAAAACCACCTGCAAAGGCCACGGCTATCCCCGAAAAAACCATCAGTGAAGTGGCCACCGATCTAAACTGAAAATACAGGATAAGGAAGATGATCAGCAGTGCTAACGGAACTACAACCGACAAGGTCTTCTTGGCCCTCAATTGGTTTTCGTAGGTACCCGTAAACTTATAGCTGATACCCTTGGGTACCACCAGTTCGCCATTTTCAATTTTCTCAAGGATCTTGGCCTGGGCATTTTCAACCACATCCACTTCGGCAAAACCATCTAGCTTGTCGAAAAGAACATAGCCCACTAAAAAAGTGTCCTCGCTTTTAATGACCTGCGGCCCTTGTTCGTATTTAATGGTCACCAATTCACTCAATGGAACAGGGCTTCCTTTGGCAACCGGCACATAAATATTCCCAATATCGGTAGGGTTCTCCCTCAATTCCCTTGGGTATCTTACACGTACTCCATAACGTTCCCTGCCTTCAACGGTTTGGGTAAGCGACATACCGCCCATGGCAACCTCCAATATGCGTTGTACATCTTCGATGACGAGTCCGTACCGCACCAATTTTTCGCGATCGATATCGATCATCAAATACGGTTTGCCCACAATCCTGTCGGCGAAAACGGCTTCATCCTTTACGCCTTGGGCTTCCTTGAGAATCGGTTCCAACTGAAGTCCAAAATTTTCAATTTCCTTTAAATCTTGGCCCTTAACCTTGATGCCCATGGGGGCTCGCATCCCAGTTTGAAGCATGACCAAGCGGGTTTCAATAGGCTGTAGTTTTGGTGCAGAGGTAACGCCCGGAAGCTTGGTCACCCGTACTATTTCGTTCCAAATATCATCCGGACTTTTAATTTCAGGGCGCCAGTTTCTAAAGTATTCTCCATCCGAATCGGGAATCAGAAGTGCCCTATCGATCTTAAGAGGTTCGGCAATATGTAAATCCTTGTACTTTTCTCCTTGGGACACTTCCAAATTAGGGTTGGCGGCAAACTTGCCGTTTTTCAGTTCGAAATAACCATCCTTGTTCACCTTAAATCGTTGTGGACTTCCTGCTTCATTTTTTTGGTATTCCGACCGATACTGAATAATATTTTCATACATGGAAAGCGGTGCGGGATCCAACGCCGATTCGGTTCTCCCCGCTTTACCCACAACAGTTTCAATCTCGGGAATGGTGGCCACAGCCATATCCAATTGTTGCAAAACCCGTTTGTTTTCTTCCACTCCTGCATGCGGCAACGAAGTAGGCATCAACAAAAAGGAACCTTCATTGAGCGAAGGCATAAATTCTTGCCCCGTGTTCCTCATAATCAAAATACCGAAAACCACTATAACCGTTGGAATGGAGAGAAACAGTACCTTGTTTTCCAAGGCCCAGGTCAAAATGTTGCTGTAATACCTTCTGAACAGATAAAAAACACCCAAAAGTACACCACAGATCAGTGCCACAAAAATCAGGTTGATGGCTATACTCCGATCAAAGCCCAAGGGCCTCCAATAGGTAGCCAAAAGAGAGACAATGGTGGCCATACTGATGCCAACATTGAGGGTGTTCCACTGCTTTTTGTCAATAACATCTTTCAACATCAAAACCCCTGAAACCCCGAATGCAATCAAGACCAATCCCAACCAATAGCCAAAAATGATGGCCAACAGTCCCAAAGCGATCAGCAAACCGTTCCCTATTTGTTTGACAATCGGTTTCCTGTTCCTTTTCTTAAAAATGATGGCGGCAAACGGTGGTATCAGGAACAGGGCAACAATAATGGATGCCGTTAAAGCCATGGTCTTGGTAAAGGCCAATGGACGGAACAATTTCCCCTCTGCGCCCACCATTGCGAAAACTGGGATAAAACTGATAATGGTTGTGAGTACTGCGGTCACAATGGCCCCTGAAACCTCGGAAGTGGCATTGTAGACCACTTCATTGATCGATAAATTTTCTTCGTTCTCATCCATGTGGCGGATGATGTTCTCGGATAAAATCACTCCCACATCCACCATGGTTCCGATGGCAATGGCAATACCAGAAAGTGCCACAATATTGGCATCGACCCCAAAATATTTCATGGCGATGAACACCATGAGCACCGCTACGGGCAATAGTCCTGATATCAAAACCGAAGCCCTAAGGTTGAACACCATGACCACGATGACCAAAATGGTGATCAAGATTTCCAAGGTGAGGGCCTCGTTTAAGGTACCCAGCGTTTCTTGGATGAGTTCCGTACGATCATAGAAGGGTACAATGGTCAATTGGGAAGTGGTTCCATCTTTCAATTGCTTGGATGGGAGCCCAGCACCCAACTCCTTAATCTTTTCCTTTACATTATTGATGACCTCCAACGGATTGGCCCCATATCGGGCAACCACAACACCACCGGCCACTTCGGCGCCTTCTTTGTCCAAAATACCCCTTCGTACCGCTGGACCCAAGGAAACACGGGCCACATCCTTTACACGAATGGCTGTATAATCGGTGGAAGTGACCACAGCGTTCTTAATATCATCCAAGGATTTGATATAGCCCAATCCGCGGACCAAATATTCAACTTTGTTGATCTCAAGGGTCTGGGCACCAATGTCGCGATTGCTCTGCTTCACCGCTTTTACCACTTGGTCCAATCCCACCTTGTATTGCTTCATCAACTCGGGATCCACATCCACCTGATATTCCTGAACAAACCCACCAATGGAAGCCACTTCGGACACCCCAGAAGCTGATGACAGAGCGTATTTTACATAGTAATCCTGAACGCTACGCAGTTCTTGCAGATCCCAACCACCTGTAACATTTCCATCCTTATCCCGGCCTTCCAAGGTATACCAAAATATTTGCCCCAATGCCGTGGCATCTGGCCCCAAAGCAGGGTTTACCCCATCGGGCAAAAGGTTGTTGGGGAGGGAATTCAACTTCTCCAGGATGCGGCTTCGGCTCCAGTAGAATTCCACATCTTCATCAAAAATGATATAGATGCTCGAAAACCCGAACATGGACGAACTCCGGATGGTCTTAACCCCGGGAATCCCCAATAAGGAAGTGGTCAAGGGGTAGGTGATCTGGTCCTCAATATCCTGTGGTGAGCGACCCGGCCATTTGGTAAATACAATCTGTTGGTTTTCCCCAATATCGGGAATAGCATCTACCGCAACGGGATCACTGGGTAAAAAACCGGTATCCCAATGGAAGGGGGTATTCACGGTTCCCCAACCCAAAAAGAGCACAAGTAGCAAGACGGCCACCAGTTTGTTTTCGATTAGAAATTTGATGCTTTTGTTCAGCATAAAAATTTGATTTAGACAATAGATCGAAAGAAAAAAGCGCGTAAACACACTAGCCCGACCAAAAAGATCGGGAATGAATCAATCTATATTAAATCAAATAAGGAAAGTCTGGTCCAGAACCTGTACATCCCGTATTAAGGGTGGCGGGTTGTACTCACTAAAATGATTGGGTTCCTTTTCGTCTACTTCAAAAATATAGAAGTAGGTATGCACAAAGCTTACAATGAAGAACTGTTGGTCCAAACTGAAATCGTGGAACGAGATCTTTAGATCGTGCTGACCTTGAACCGTAAAGGATTCGTCATCGCAACAGGTTTTTTCCATGTCCTTGGTCATCCCACAGTCATCCGCATGGGAAAACAGGGCAACATCCATCACCCGTCCCATACAAACATGCTTGTCTACCGTCCAGGAAACGGTAGAAGCCAAGACCAAAATGGCCATTAGGGAGGATAGGAATTGATGGAAAATCTGCTTCATTTGACTACAAAACTACAAAATATCAGTATTTATTGCTTTGCTTAACAGAAGTTTATGTCCTTCCAAGGTAATTTCCAGTTAGTTTATCGAACAAAAAACCAATTCAATACATTTGCAAAAAAGATCATTTATGTTGAACTCCTTGGAGCCCGAAGTGTTAAAAATCCTTGAGAATGAATCCCAATCCGTTGAAACCCGTTTGGGTGAAATCTGCGAGTTATTGCGCAGCAATGTAGCCTATTATGATTGGGTAGGATTTTATTTTAAAAATGGGGACAAAAAGGAACTAAAATTGGGGCCTTATGCCGGAGCTCCAACCGACCATACCATCATTCCCTTTGGAAAGGGCATCTGTGGCCAAGTGGCCGTGAGCAATCAAAACTTTGTGGTGCCCGATGTAGCCGCCCAGGACAATTACATTGCCTGCAGTATTACCGTAAAAGCAGAAATAGTGGTGCCCCTTTTCGTGAATGGTGAAAATGTGGGACAAATCGATATCGATTCCAACACCCCAGACCCCTTTACGGAAGCCGATGAACGTTTTTTGGAATTCGTGAACCGCGAAGTGGTCAAAATTCTGTAAAACTTCTACCAATTTGTTGATAAACCGTTCTGCTTTTTCGTGACAAAAGGGGTAATTTTGTGCGCTCAATAAATTGATTCTAAGACACAGAAGATGACTGCCAAAAAAGCCTCTGCCGCACTGATTTCCGTATTTCATAAAGATGGTCTGGAACCCATCGTAAAAAAACTGGACCAACTTGGGGTAACCCTCTATTCCACAGGGGGAACCGAAACCTTTATCCGTAATC
>JASBTS010000066.1 GCA_030148305.1 Allomuricauda sp.
AAAGAAATTTTTGAGGTGCATTTGCGCCCCATCAAAACCGCCGAGACCTTGGATCTTGACTTTTTGGCCAAGCAAACCCCAGGATTCTCAGGAGCGGACATTGCCAACGTATGCAACGAGGCTGCCCTTATCGCTGCCCGTAAAGAGAAAAAAGCGGTGACCAAGCAAGATTTCTTGGATGCGGTTGATAGGATTGTTGGTGGTTTGGAGAAGAAGAACAAAATTATCACTCCTGAAGAGAAAAAGACCATTGCCTATCATGAAGCTGGCCATGCCACCGTTAGCTGGATGTTGGAACACGCCGCACCTTTGGTGAAGGTAACCATCGTTCCAAGGGGTCAATCTTTGGGAGCAGCTTGGTATTTGCCAGAAGAGCGCCTAATTGTCCGAACGGAACAAATGTTGGATGAAATGTGTGCCACCATGGGAGGTCGTGCGGCAGAAAAAGTAATCTTCGATAAAATTTCGACAGGTGCTTTGAGCGATTTGGAAAAGGTGACCAAACAGGCAAGGGCCATGGTTACCATTTACGGTCTTAATGATGAATTGGGCAACATAACCTATTACGATTCAACCGGACAAAGCGAATATGGTTTCACCAAACCGTACAGCGAGGAGACCGCACAGAAAATTGACCAAGAGATTTCAAAAATCATTGAAGAGCAATACCAAAGGGCCATTAAACTATTGGCCGATAACAAGGACAAGCTGACAGAATTGGCAGATAGGCTTTTGGAAAAAGAGGTAATCTTTAAAGATGATTTGGAAAAAATATTTGGTAGAAGGCCCTTTGAAAAACACGAAGAGTTGGAACCTGCCAAATAACATAAATACTTGGGTCGGATTTTAATTTGAACATGCACCTGATACAATAGATGGGAGTTTTTAAAAAACTTTTTGGAGGAGGAAAAAAGGTTTCCAAGGAAACTTCGGAAACCCGTGGTGAACACATGCCCGATCTAAAAATCCCTGTGGATGAAAAATTCACCATCTATTTCAAAAAAAACGGGGGCAAATTCATTTACTGTGAAGATTTTTCAGAGGTTTCCGATGCCTTGAAGAATATCATCTCGGAGAACGATTGGCAAAATCATTTGCTCTATACCCTCGATCCTAGATTGGAGACCAAGTTTTCTTCGGAGAACCTGACATTCACCAACGACAGACAGGAAAGCGATATCTTTTTCACTACTTGCGAGCATTTGGTGGCCCACAATGGGTCCATCTTAGTGTGCTCCAATCAGATCAAGGAAAAAAAGCTGGATGAGCTTCCTTCCAATTTGATCGTATTTGCCACCACCAGCCAATTAGTGGATTCCATAAGCGAGGGTTTAAAGATCATCAAGGAACGCTACCAAAAGAATATTCCCAATAACATTACCACCTTAAAGCACTTTCAACTTACCCAGGAAAACAAGGATGATTTCCTTTCTTATGGGAGTGCCTCAAAAAATGTCTATCTTTTACTCCTAGAAGACTACTGATTTCATGAGGGAAATTTTACGACGCTCCATTACCGGGGTCATCTATGTTGTGCTTCTCTTGGGGACTGTTTTTTTGAGTTCGGATGCTTTTGACTTTCTTTTTATGGCCTTTGGGCTTACCTGTTTATACGAGTTCAAAAAAATAGTACGGATAAAGGGATATTACATCTTTGTGGCATATTTGGCACTTTGGTGGGCGTACATTTACCTTGTAAAAGATAGTGCGGCCATTACCGTGCTCATGCTTTTGACCATAACGGTCGACCTGGCATTGCTCATGTTCCTTTTTTCTGATAAGCCCACAAAATTTACTGATTTTCAGAAGTTCGTGATTGCAGTTTTCTACATAGGAGGAGGATGTATCTTTTTGACCATGATCCCATACAAGGAAGAGGATTTCGCCCAATTTTTGATCATGGGCATCTTTATATTAATTTGGGTAAACGACACTTTTGCCTATTTGGTAGGAAGGACTTTGGGCCGCACCAAACTTTTTCCTTCAGTTTCTCCCAAAAAAACCATTGAAGGTTCTATCGGAGGTCTTATTTTTGCACTCGTAGCCGCCTACATTTTATCGTGGTATGAGACAAAGCTGACTGTGACCCAATGGATGGCAATGGCTACATTAATAGTGGTTGCCGGTAGTTTGGGCGATCTATTGGAATCCAAATTCAAGCGAATGGCGGGTGTTAAGGACAGTGGCGCCATATTGCCCGGCCATGGTGGAATTTGGGATCGATTGGACAGCTTGGTCTTTGCGGCACCGTTTGCCTATTTGATACTAAACTTATTCTCCTATGTTTCATAAAGAGGGTCAAAAAATAATCATTACTACATTTTTTATAGTGGTCACCGCCATTCTAGCCGCTGAATTCTATATGCAATTGGAATGGGCCAGATATGCGATACAGATAACGGCCCTAATTTTTTTGATTCTCATCCTTCAGTTTTTCAGGAATCCCAAACGCCCCGTTACCCCAAATTTTAATGAAATCTTGGCCCCAGTTGACGGAAAGGTAGTGGTCATTGAAGAAGTGGAAGAAACCGAATATTTTAAGGAACGAAGAAGGCAGGTTTCCATATTCATGTCGCCCGTGAATGTGCACGTTACGCGCTACCCGGCCAGCGGGACGGTTACCTATTCCAAATACCACCCAGGAAAATATTTGGTGGCATGGCACCCTAAATCAAGTACCGAAAACGAACGCACCACAGTAGTGTTGCACACTCCCAAGTTTGGAGAAATTGGATATAGGCAGATTGCCGGAGCCCTTGCCCGTCGTATTGTAAACTATGCCGAAGAAGGGGAACAGGTTACCCAAGGACAAGATGCCGGTTTCATCAAATTTGGATCTAGGGTAGACCTTTTATTGCCCTTGAACTGCAACATTACAGTTAAGCTGCACCAAAAAGTTGTCGGCGCCAAAACTTGTATTGCTTCCTTCAGACCTGAGGACGATGAATGATGAAGAGCTACATAAAAAGTTCAATGAGGCTGTGGCTTTTGTAAACAGTTATACAGAGCCATTACCAGCCGATTTTTTGCTCCGATTATATGCCTATTTCAAAATAGCCAACAGAAACTACGATAACCCTGGCAGTAGAACGCCACTGATCAACGCCTTTAAGGCGAATGCCCTATTTCAAGCGCAGAATATCGGTCCCAAAGAGGCCATGGAAAAATATATCGAGCTTGTAGAAAAAGAATTGAACTTCCGTTAAGAAACCAAATCCGGGGTTGCCAAAGTCTTTTCAAAATAGGTGAAATAGATGGCCCCAAAAATGGTGACTACAAAATAGAGCCCCACAAGATAGCTTCCCATAGGTAAAAATGCATTGATACCGAACCAATCGTTGGTCCAATAAATCAGGGCCAATCCAGCCATTCCCCTAAATAGTTCTATCCAAATGGCATAAGGGGCACGGTCCATTAAAGTGGTGTATCCATAAACCCCAAGAAAAACAAAGGCTCCGAACAACAACAACCCTTCAAAACCAATTTCAGAGTAGTTGTAGAACATAAAGAGCATCAACACTGTGGTAACGATCAACTGAAAAAGCGAATAACCCTTTAACGCCATTGAAGATTCCGGTTGGTACTTTTTAAAATGGTATACATCCTCAATAATCTCAACAGGGTATTTATCCTTCACATCTTTGGGTCGCCATCCTGTTGGCATGAACCAAATGCGGAACTTGTCCCAATAATTCTTGGTCCGCCAAGCATCTTGCATCAATCGCCATAAATGTTGAAAATTGATGATGATGGGGTTCCAGGTGTGGGCAGGTTTCAATACGCCATATTGAGGTGGCACCTCCTCCAATTCTTCTTGAAAAGTTCCGAACATACGGTCCCAAATACATAAAATCTGTCCTAGATTTTTATCAATATATTGTTGGTTGATGGCGTGGTGTACGCGATGTTGCGAAGGTGTCACGATTACATACTCCAACCACCCCATTTTTCCAATATGTTGGGTATGGTACCAAAACTGTGCAAACAAATGAATGGGGGCCAAAATAGCGATGACCGTATTGGGAACTCCCAAAAGCGCAGCAGGAATCAACAACAAGGCATAATACCCCAATAGATTGGAAATCGGCTGACGCAGGGCACAAGCCAGATTAAATTCCTCACTGCTGTGATGGATGACATGTTGGTTCCAAAAGAAATTGATATGATGACTCAACCTATGGTTCCAATACCCGGCAAAATCCAAAGCGATAAAGGCCACTACCCAAACCAACCAAGTGGATTTGATCTCGATGAGGGCCAAATGTTCCAATAAAAAGGGGTAACTGATCAAAATAACTCCAAGTCCGAGTGAGTCTTTCACCACATTGGTCAACCCGGAGCTTAGGCTGCTCACGGTATCCATTACATTGTGCTTCTGATTTTTGACAAACCGGCCATAGAGGACCTCTACCAAGACCAGCCCGATGAAGAAAGGAGTGGCATAAAGCAATGCAGTTGCATACGATTCCATCTGTAAAATTTAAAGTTAATTAAACGCAGGTACGGGGTAATGCGTCATGAATTTACTTCAAATTTTTAAATAAATCTATATCGTTTGCGTCAACGAAATACAGAATAACCGGCAAGCTTTCTTTTATTCCAGAAGAAGGAACCAATCACCATAACAACCAAACTTGTATTTCAATTATCGCATTAACACTCTAAGCACCTTTGAAAAAGAAAAAAGGGAAGTCACCTTCCCTTTTTATAAATCATTTAGCAATATAATGAAAGGCTATTGCAAACTGGCCAGGCTTTTTTCCAAGGTTTCAATCTTGGCTTCGGCATCAGCTGCTTTTTTACGCTCTATGGCCACTACTTGTTCAGGAGCATTGTTTACAAAGCGTTCGTTGCTCAATTTACCCTGTACCGATTTTAAAAAACCTTTGGTATACTGAAGTTCTTCCTTGATCTTTTTAATCTCGTCCTCAATGTCGATGGCCCCGCTGACCGGGATGAAATATTCGTTACTCTTCACCCTAAAACTCAAAGCCCCGTCCAAGCCAGCATCAATGGCTTCCAATTTGGAAACATTGGCTACCTTCATGATGGTGGTGTCCATGTTTTTACCCACTCCTTCCGCATTGAGCATAAAAAGTTCCAAAGCATCCTTTTGAGGAATGCTCTTTTCTTTTCTAATGGTTCGGATACCTGAAATTACCTCGGCAGCAAAATCAAAATCGGCAATCAATTTAGCGTCCACTTTTTGGGCTTTGGGCCATTGGGCCACGATCAGGGCATTTTCAGGGGTACGTTCGGCAATATGTTGCCAAATCTCCTCTGTCAAGAACGGCATGAAAGGATGCAACAGTTTCAAATTTTCTTCGAACAATTGGATCACCGCATCAAAAGAAGTTCGGTCTATCGGTTGTTGATAGGCTGGTTTTACAATTTCCAACAACCACGAACAGAAATCGTCCCAAACCAATTTATAAATAGCCATCAAGGCATCGGAAATACGATATTTTGAAAAATGGTCTTCAATTTCGACCAACGTCTGGCTCAACTTGGCCCTGTACCAATCGGTACCTGTTTTAGAGGCCTTTGGTTGCGCAATATCAGCAACTTCCCAACCTTTCACCAAACGGAACGCGTTCCAAATCTTATTTGCAAAATTAGATCCTTGCTGACAAAGGGCTTCATCAAACAATAAGTCGTTACCCGCAGCAGAACTCAACAGCAATCCAACACGAACCCCATCGGCACCAAAATCCTCTATCAATTGGAGTGCATCAGGAGAATTCCCCAAGGATTTGGACATTTTTCGACGTTGTTTATCACGTACCAATCCAGTTAGGTACACATTTTCAAAAGGTCTTTCCCCTCTGTACTCATACCCGGAAATGATCATTCTGGCCACCCAGAAGAACAAAATATCGGGACCTGTAACCAAATCACTGGTCGGATAATAATAATTTACGTCCTTATTGGCCGGTTCCATGATTCCACCAAAAACACTGATGGGCCATAACCAGGAAGAAAACCAAGTATCCAAAACATCAGGATCTTGACGCAGGTCCGCTAATTGAATCTTTGGGTTTTTAGTTTGTGCCAATTCCAATGCTTGTTCCGGGGTTTCGGCAACTACAAAATCTTCCTTGCCGTCACCATAATAATAAGCTGGAATCTGTTGCCCCCACCATAACTGACGGGATATATTCCAATCGCGGATGTTTTCCATCCAATGGCGATAGGTATTATCGAATTTGGATGGATACAACTTAACATCATGTGTATTTAAAACGGCATCCAAAGCAGGTTTGGCCAAGGTTTCCATTTTAAGGAACCACTGATCGGACAATCTGGGTTCAATAACGGCCTTGGTCCTTTCTGAAGTTCCCACCTTGTTGATGTGTTGTTCCGTTTTCACCAAAAATCCTTTTTCTTCCAGTTCCTTGGCGATTTCCTTACGAACCACGAAACGATCTTTACCTTGGTAATGCAATCCGAAGGAATTCAAAGTGGCATCCTCGTTAAAGATGTCAATAACTTCCAAATTGTGCTTTTCCCCAAGATTCTTATCGTTTTCATCGTGGGCCGGGGTCACCTTTAAACAACCGGTACCGAACTCCACATCCACATATTCGTCTTCAATGATCGGGATAACCCTACCACATATGGGCACAATGGCCTTTTTACCACGAAGATGATGATATCTTTCATCAGTTGGGTTGATACAGATCGCAGTATCTCCTAAAATGGTCTCGGGACGTGTGGTAGCGATAGTCACCTTTTCGTCGGAACCTTCAATATCATACGCCAAATAATACAGATTGCCCTGTCTTTCCTCATAGATTACCTCCTCATCGGACAACGTGGTTTTGGCTTCTGGATCCCAGTTCACCATCCGATAACCCCTGTAAATCAATCCCTTTTTATACAAATCCACAAAAACCTTGATCACGGAGGCGGACATATCATCATCCATAGTGAACTTGGTTCGGTTCCAGTCGCAGGAGCAGCCCAATTTTTTCAATTGTTGAAGGATGACTCCACCGTATTCGTGAGTCCAGTCCCAAGCGTGCTTTAAAAAATCCTCGCGGGACAAGTTGGCCTTATCAATGCCCTGTTCCTTTAATTTGGCAACCACCTTGGCTTCCGTAGCAATGGAGGCATGGTCCGTACCAGGCACCCAACAGGCATTTTTTCCCAATAGTCGGGCACGACGTATGAGCACATCTTGAATGGTATTGTTGAGCATATGGCCCATATGAAGTACCCCAGTTACGTTTGGCGGGGGGATTACAATGGTGTAAGGCTCCCTATCATCTGGGATTGAGCTAAAATAATCATGTTCCATCCAGTAGTTATACCAGCGTTCTTCAACCCTTTTGGGCTCATATTTTGATGGAATTTCCATTTTTCGGTACAGTTTTTGTTACATATGGATTTGAATCGGATTTTGGAAGGGAAAGCGCAATGTTAAATAATAGCTATTCTTCGGACAGATTCCGGTTCAGAAATACGAAACAAAAATAAGTAACGTTATTACATAACAAAAGAATTTTGGAAGCAGGTGTGAAAACATCTACTTTTGAGGTTCACCCAAAAACCAAAAAAAAATGAAAAAAACTGTACTCGTGCTATTTTTAGGGCTTATTTCCCTAGGGATTTATGCACAAGAAGCTACGGCGAAAATTGAATTTAAGAGTGAGACCATCGATTACGGTGAAATTGAAAAAGGAAGCGATGGCGTTCGTGTATTCGAATTCACCAATACCGGTACTGCTCCTTTGGTAATCAGTGATGTTAGATCAAGCTGTGGATGTACCATTCCTAAAAAACCAGAAGAGCCGATCATGCCTGGTAAAACCGGAAAGATCGAAGTGAAATATGACACCAACAGGGTTGGCCCAATCAGAAAGGCCATTACCGTGACCTCCAATGCAGATACCCCTACAAAGGTTTTGAAAATCAAAGGGGAGATCAAAGGTCCTGGTGCCAGTAAGTAAAAAGAAAATTATTTTTAGAAGAAGCCCTGGAAACTTTGTTTCCGGGGTTTTTTATTTCTAATCGTCAAATACCTTTTTCAAAACGAAAGAAAACAGAAGGTCTTTATTGTAGCGTTCGATCAGAACTTTAACACGCTTTCCTTCCTTCTCATTCAACATTTTTAAGATTTCCTGAATCTTGTATCGGTGCACTCCTTTTCCATTGATGGCCAAGATCACATCTCCTTCGCGAAGACCGGCTTCAGCAGCAGGGCTACCGGCCCTAATACTGGATACGATTATTTCAGGGACCAAGCTTAGCTTGGTTCGGTTTTCGATCAAGATTTTCACGTTTCCGAAGGAAGATTCATCATCCTTTACTATTCCATTACTATCGGCGATACTTTCAGCGATATAGCGAAGACCATTATGCTGCAGTTCAATTCCGGCCAAATTATATTGGAATGGCTCCTTGAAGTTACCATTCTTACGTAGTGTTACTTGACCACGGGAATAATCGAACACCATATTGAACCGTTTCAGCACCTCACCACCAACACTACCGTTTCGATCGCCCAAGTTTTCAAACCCTCCGAAGAATTCACGGTAAGGAAAGGCCACTTTGGCATCCTTCAACTCAAAATCTCCGATACGGACACCTCTGATCTTGGAGCGCTTTCCAAAAATATCACCACTCAATCCCCTGCCCAGATGGTCTTCATAATTTTTGTCGGGCACCTCCAATCCACGTTCAGGTTCATGAAAAAGCCATAAGGCATCGCTACTCCCGGTATCTACCAGCAATTTCACCTTAATATTTGCTGTATCCCGCATTAAAACAGTACCCTCTACATAGGCCTTTTTCCTTTCCACTACCAAAGGAATGGTCTGATCGTTCTTCTTTTGTCGGTAATCGTATGTTTTAGGATCATGTAATTTAATGTTCTTGGAACTATAATTCACTTCCACTACAAAATCACGGAATAGGTCATACCCTATTATTCCATGAACGGGAATCCCCAACGACGTGGAAAGGTTGATATCCCTATCCAACACTACATAAAGGTCCTGTGAAAAATTCCTTGCATTGCCCAGTTTGAACACATTTCCCGTAGAACTCAAGGCTCTCATGGGCTCACCATCGCCCAAACCTCGAATTGTTACCTCCGAAACATTATTGATGGGCACAGAATCCGATTCGGAAAGATTAAAAAGAATGGGCTTGCTTACGCCTGAATCCAAAATGAAAGTCAATTCGGCCCCATTGATTTCTATAGGTACAATCATCAGGTTATTGATGAGTTCAAACCTGATTTTTTCGAATTTCTGCCCATTGGGCAAACCATATCCCTGCGCCAAAACAGTTATCGGCACAATTAAAAGAAGCATAAAAAAATATAGCATTTTTTTTAACATACTCACTTTTATAAGGTTATGTTTACTAAATATACAAAATCCAAAGAATGCCTCCACTGAATTTAACATTTTGATCGGCGAACAAATATTGTGCAATATGTTGTTTTCAAGTGTTGGTTTTCCCATTTTTGCGTAAAATTTTGGAAATGCCCAGTATCTCTAACAAAGGGAGGCACATGCCCGCCTCTCCCATCCGTAAATTGGTCCCCTATGCCGAGGCTGCAAAAAAGCGTGGAACCCACGTAATACACCTCAATATTGGACAACCCGATATCAAGACCCCAAAAGTGGCATTGGACGCCGTCCGCAACCATACCATTGAGGTTTTAGCCTACAGTATGACGGAGGGCTCCGAGCAGTACCGAGAAAAAATTGCGGCCTATTACGCCAAAAAGGATATCCACGTCAGCGCAAAGGACATTATTGTGACCACTGGCGGTTCGGAAGCGTTGAGTTTTGCCATGGGTACCATTATGGATGCCGAGGACGAAATCATCATACCGGAGCCATTTTATGCCAATTACAATGGTTTTGCCACTGCTGCAGGTGTCAATGTGGTTCCAATCGTTTCCAGCATCGACACCAATTTTGCCCTACCCCCAATTTCGGAGTTTGAAAAACTCATCTCCCCGAAAACGAAAGCCATCCTTATATGCAATCCTGGTAACCCTACCGGCTATCTATATAGCAAGGAGGAAATATTACAATTGGCGGAAATGGTGAAAAAACACAATCTGTTCCTCATTGCTGATGAAGTGTACCGTGAATTCACCTATGAAGGCAGGTCTCATTATTCAATTTTACAAGTGGAAGGTTTGGAGGAACATGCCATTGTGGTGGATTCCGTTTCCAAACGATATAGCATGTGCGGTGCCCGAATAGGGTGTTTGGTTTCCAAAAACAAGGAAGTCATCCAAACGGCCTTGAAATTTGCACAGGCCCGATTGTCACCCCCCACTTTTGCACAAATTGCCAGTGAGGCCGCCTTGGAAACGCCTCAGGAATATTTTGATGCCGTGATTGAGGAATACGTTTCCCGAAGGAACATCCTGATTTCCGAACTCCAGAAGTTGGAAGGTGTAAAAGTAGCGGTTCCACAAGGCGCCTTTTACTGTGTGGTGGAACTTCCCGTGGAAGATGCCGATGATTTTGCCCAATGGTTGTTGGAGCATTTTGAAGTGGATGGCAATACCGTGATGGTTGCCCCGGCCGCTGGTTTTTATGCCACGCCCGGACTTGGAAAAAATCAGATAAGAATTGCCTATGTGCTCGAAAAAGAGCAACTTGTAAAGGCGGTCCAGATTTTGGGCAAGGCCTTAACCACGTACAACGCCCGGTGAACATTCTTGAAAACATATCCTTAAAACCGTATAATACCTTTGGTATAGATGCCAAGGCACGTTTTTTTGTTGATATCACGGGGCTCGCCCAGCTACAGAAAGTATTGGAGCTAAAGGCATATCCCAAAAAATTCATCATCAGTGGTGGAAGCAACATGTTGCTCACCAAAGATATTGATGCCCTAGTGATGCATATCAAACTGGAGGGCATCAGCATTGTGGAAGAAAATGAGGACACTGTTGAAATCAAGGCCATGGCCGGCGAAAATTGGCACGGATTGGTCATGTGGTGCCTTGAAAGGGATTTTGGCGGCATTGAAAACCTTTCTTTGATCCCTGGAAATGTAGGAACGGCCCCCATCCAAAATATTGGTGCATACGGAGTTGAACTGAAAGATGTTTTTGTGAGCTGTACGGCGATGGAAATGGCAACAGGAGAATTGATTTCCTTTGATAATGAGGATTGTAAATTTGGTTATCGGGAATCCATTTTCAAGAACGAGGCCAAGAACAAATATATCATCACATCTGTAAATTTGAGGCTTACCAAACGTGACCATTCCCTGCATACCGGTTATGGTGCCATTGAGGCCGAATTGCAGAAAAATGACGTTATTTATCCAACCATTCAGAATATTTCAGAAGCGGTGATTGCCATCCGAAGAAGCAAATTGCCCGACCCAAATGAACTGGGAAACAGTGGTAGTTTTTTTAAAAACCCGGTAATCTCAAGAAAAGCTTTTGAAAAGTTCATCAAAAAAAATCCGCAAGCACCCCATTATGAAACTGATGATGACCAAATAAAAATTCCTGCCGGTTGGCTAATTGAGCAATGTGGATTTAAGGGAAAAAGATTTGGTGATGCTGGTGTACACGATAAGCAGGCATTGGTATTGGTCAATTATGGGAATGCTACTGGCACAGAGATACTTGCCCTATCCGAAAAAATCATGAAAGAGGTTTATGATACTTTCGGGATTCAGATACAACCCGAAGTGAACATCATAAAATAACCCCCGCACTTAGAACAGAAACGGGGGTTATACCAAACCAAACTAACCAAATTTATGTATACAGTCAGGGCATTCAAGCCCTCTAATTTCTTTTCAATTGGCTAAGTAGATAATCCTTTTTCTGTCTTAGCTTTGTTCTATATACGAGATAAATCCTATTTTAGATTTTTGTCCCAAAAAAAAATTACGAAAAGCGTCATACATGAGCACATTGATTGAAAGACATATTGTTTCACTACTGGCAGAAAAGGACGATAGGGCCATTTCACTGCTATATGAAAACTACAGTGAAACGCTCTACGGTGTCGCTTTTAAAGTAGTTAAAGATGAGGATCTGGCCCAGGATGTATTACAGGAAAGTTTCATTAAAATATGGAAAAAAGCGGATTCCTATGACGCCTCCAAAGCCAAACTTTTCACTTGGTTGTTCCGAATTACAAGAAACACGGCCATCGATAAATTAAGAAGTATAAATAATAAAGCGGATAAGGAAGTCCAAATCGATGTTTCCAACGTATATAAAGTTGGAGTTAAGGGTATTGTGCCCGACCATATGGATATCCAAGATAATTTGGATAAAATCGACCCGAAGTACCGCATAGTATTGGAGGCCCTGTTTTTTGATGGAATGACGCAGCAAGAGGCAAGTGAAGAACTGGACATTCCGCTGGGAACAATAAAATCAAGACTGAAAATAGGACTACGGGAACTTGGAAAAATCTATGGCACAACAATGTCCTTGCTCTTAATCTTAAACTTACTGTCATGAAGGAAAAAGTAAAAATATTTCTGGAATCCGACATATTGGAAAAATATCTTATTGGAGATGCTTCTAAAGAAGAATCCCAACAAGCGGAAAGGTATATCGCCATGTATCCCGAGGTAAGGGAAACCTATGATGAACTCCAAAAAAACTTGGAGACCTTTGCCAAAATGTACGCCAAAAGCACCCCTGAAGGTCTGAAGGAAATCATCCTTGCAAGTGCCAAAAAGGAAAAAATGGTGAGCAAAAGGTTCTACCGTTATGCCATTGCGGCCAGTGTTGCTATTTTGGTTTTCGCCGGATCTTCCCTATTCTTTTGGAACCAAAACAAAAACCTTCAAGAGGAAAACACCTTGGTTTCCAACAAGATCAAGTATTTGGAAGATAACATGAAGGACCAATTGGAAGACATGAGGAACCAGTTCATCGTCTTGAACAACCCTGCGACCAAAAAATATGAAGTCAAAGGAAAACGTGAAGGAAAAGAGTTGAAAGCCATCGCCTATATCAACCCGGTCAAAAAATTGTCTTACATCAATATGAGCAATGTTCCACAATTGCCAGAGGACAAATGTTTCCAAATGTGGGCCGAAGTGAACGGCGAATTGGTAAACTTGGGCGTCATCAAGCAATTGGACGAGAAGGACAAACTTTTGGCCCTACCCTATGCTGACAACGCCGTAGGCTATATCACCATAGAACCAAAAGGTGGTAATGCCGCCCCTTCTGTGGACAATATTGTCGCCAACATTTCCTATTAGGTCACAAACCTAAAGTAAAGGTAAACCTGTCCTTGCTTTACAAGGGTATTTTGTACCTTTGTGCAAAAGTTGGATTATGAAGTTAGCACTATTGACCATTGGTCTGTTAGCACTTGCATTTGCTGGAATCGCAATTAAAATTTGGAGCAAAAAAGATGGAAAGTTTGCCGGAACCTGTGCAAGCCAAAGCCCATTTTTGAACAAGAGTGGCGAAGCTTGTGGATTCTGTGGCAAATTGCCCCATGAGCAGGAATGCAAAAAAGACTCGTTGCCCGAGTTGAACTGATCTATCACAATCATTAAGGACACCCCTATTTTTGGAGAAAACCGATAATTCCATACAAGAGACTATACGCAGGGCAAAAGCCGGAAACCAAATTGCCTTCAGTACTCTCTTGGATACTTTTTGGAACGATGTTTATGGTTTTCAGCTGCAGCGTACCAAGAATGAAAATGATGCGGAGGACATCACCATCAGGACCTTCTCGCGCGCATTCGACAGAATCGAAACCTATGATGAAGCCTACGAGTTTAAGACTTGGCTCATCACCATTTCCAAAAATTTGCATGTAGACCTCATCCGTAAAAGAAAAAGGACATTATTGGATGATGTAGATCCTCGTGGCGAGGAAGTCAAGAAAGTTTTGGACGAATCTCCATCGGTAGAAGACCGATTGATTATTGAACAAAACCTCGCCAACCTATTGCAAGACATCAAAAAATTGAAACCCCATTACCAAAAGGTCATCAACCTTCGATATTTTAATGAAATGAGCTATGCAGACATTGCCGTTGAGCTCAATGAACCCGTGAACAACATCAAGGTAAAATTGCTCCGTGCCAAAAAATTGTTGGCGGAAATCATCAAAAAAAAGTGACCCATTTCTTGGGGTAAACTTTCCTTCCCAGTTTCGTATCTTTGTAAATCAAATTCCGTTGTATGAGCACAAACGTGGCAGAAAGCGTAATACCACCCAAAGGAAAACCAAAATGGCTACGGGTAAAACTCCCTACTGGCCAAAAATATACCCAGTTGCGTGGTCTTGTGGACAAATATGACCTTCATACCATTTGCACCTCGGGCAGTTGCCCTAACATGGGAGAATGTTGGGGAGAAGGCACCGCCACTTTTATGATCCTAGGCAATATCTGTACACGCTCCTGTGGATTTTGCGGTGTAAAAACCGGAAGACCAGAAAGTGTGGATTGGGCAGAACCCGAAAAAGTGGCACGATCCATCAAGATCATGAACATTAAACATGCCGTGCTCACCTCTGTGGACAGGGACGATTTAAAGGACATGGGATCTATTATTTGGGCCGAAACGGTAAAAGCCGTGAGAAGAATGAACCCGGAAACTACTTTGGAGACCCTAATCCCCGATTTTCAAGGTATTTCAACCCATTTAGACAGGATATTGGCCGTGGCCCCAGAAGTAATCTCTCACAACATGGAAACCGTGAAAAGGTTGACTCGTGAAGTGCGTATCCAGGCCAAATACGAGCGCAGCCTCGAAGTGCTGGACTACTTGAAGAAAAATGGCGCCAACCGAACCAAATCCGGAATCATGCTTGGTTTGGGCGAGGAGGAACATGAGGTCATCAACACCATGGAAGACTTGAGAAAGGCCGATGTGGATGTGGTTACCATCGGACAATACTTGCAACCTTCAAAAAAACACCTTCCCGTAAAACAGTTCATTTTACCGGAACAGTTCAAAAAATACGAGGAAATAGGTCTTGAAATGGGCTTCAGGCATGTAGAAAGTGGTGCCTTGGTCCGTTCATCCTATAAAGCGCACAAGCACATTCAATAGTTCCTCCCCTTGTCATGAAAGACATCAGAATAGGCATAAACGGCTTTGGACGTATTGGTAGGACCCTTTTCCGGTTATTACAAAAACATCCGAACATAAAAGTGGTCGCCATCAACGATTTGGCAGATGCCAAAACTTTGGCTCATCTACTAAAATATGATAGCATTCACGGCACCTTGGATGCCGATATCCAGGTACATGAAAATGTAATGGCGGTCAATGGGAACAAAGTATCCATTCTCAACCATAGCCATCCCAAGGATATCGATTGGGCCTCCCATCAGGTAGACCTTGTGGTGGAAGCAACCGGAAAGTTCAAGAAAGAAGAGCAGCTCCAATTCCATATAAAAAATGGCGCAAAAAAGGTAATCCTTTCGGTTCCACCTGAAGAGGATTCCATAAAAATGGTGGTTTTGGGCGTGAACGAAGGAATCATCGAGGCTGATGATGAAATCATTTCCAATGCATCGTGCACCACGAACAATGCCGCCCCCATGATCAAGGTCATCAATGAACTTTGTGGCATTGAACAGGCTTATATTACCACGATCCATTCCTATACTTCAGACCAGAACCTCCACGATGCTCCTCATCGGGATTTGCGAAGGTCAAGGGCAGCTGGCCAATCCATTATTCCGACTACCACTGGGGCAGCTAAGGCACTGACTCGGATTTTTCCAGAATTGTCCAATGTGATAGGTGGATGTGGCATCCGTGTTCCGGTTCCGAACGGGTCTTTGACGGACATTACTTTCAATGTTGCACGCGAAACATCCATTGAAGAAATAAATGCTACCTTTAAGAAGTACGCCGAGCACGAATTGAATCAAATTCTTCATTACACAGAAGATCCAATTGTTTCTATCGACATAAACAATAGTTGTCATTCTTGTACGTTTGATTCTTTGATGACCTCCGTAATTGGAAAAATGGTGAAAATTATTGGATGGTATGACAATGAAACTGGGTATTGTTCCAGAATTATTGATTTAATAGCTTTACTTATAAAGAAAAATTACGTTTGATCTTGCGCTTGATACACAGATGGATAGGCGTTAAAACGCTACTTCTATTGTGCATTTTCCTATGCACCCAAGCTATGCTTGCCCAAAATGACGCAAGTACAACGGCAAAAGTCCAGGCCATTTTCGACCAATTTATGGAATATCGCCACCAGAGCAAGGTGGCCCAGGCCATGGAAACTTTAGATGAGGCCGCCAATATTGCCGAAAGTAACGAGGATACCAAACTCTTATTGGATACCTACCAGCAATACGCCCGTATTTTTTTGGAAGAGGGAGATAGGGAAACTGCCCTTCGCTATTGGGACAGGGCCAGTATTTACCTCAAGGACCAATCCTATGCCTATGCACAGGCATTTCAATTGTATTTGGATGCGGCACTGAGATATGATGAGGGCAACAATTTTCAAGCCCTGAAATTATTGGATGAAGCCAGAAAGATCAGTAACAATAGAAATCTGAGCAATAACATCCTGTTGTTAGAGGCTTATATTTTCACCAACATTGAAAAATATGACGATGCGATCAAAAACCTGCATGCACTCATTGTAAATTCAGACGACAAGGAAAGGGCCTATTTAGCGGCCAAAGCCAATCTACAACTAGCCATCATAAGCGTAAAGCTCAACGATTACGAAGAAGGGATCATTCATTCCAAGGCGGCACTTGAACTTTCCCAAAAACATGGGTTCGCCAAAATCATAAAGAATGCCAACGAAGAGCTATCCAACATTTATGAGAAGACAGGGAATTTTCAACAGGCCCTCATTTTTAATAAAGGATTGGCCCAAATAAAGGATTCCATCTTCAATGTTGAAAAGGCCAAATTAGAAGCCAATACGGCAGAGGATCTTCGGTATGACCACCTTACCAACGAATTGAACAAGCAGCAAGCTAAAATTGAGGAATTGAGCGAGTCCAAAAACCGGTCCGAGATCACAGCAATCTTGACTTCGGCTTTCTTGACCATCATCTCGCTCTTGGCAGTTTCCCTATTTAGGAACAACCAGATCAAGTTAAAGACCAACGACCTTTTGTATACCAAGAACAAGGAATTGGAGCTTGCCAGGGATGCCGCGGTATCGGCCATGGAGGCCAAGACCAATTTCTTGTCCACCGTTACCCACGAATTGCGAACACCTCTGTATGCGGTGACCGGACTTACCCACTTGCTCTTGGAAGAAAATCCTGCGGAACATCAAAAAGAACATTTGAAATCACTGAAATTTTCAGGGGAATACCTTTTAAATTTCATCAACGATATCCTTCAGATCAATAAAATTGATGCGGATAAACTGGAACCCCTTAGTATTGAGTTCAAATTGCACAAGATCTTGAACGATGTTGTGGATTCCCTTCAACCCAATGCCAAGGAAAACAAAACCAAACTGATCTTGGACTACGATTCCAACATTCCGCAACAATTGTTGGGCGACCCGATAAAACTTTCCCAAATCTTCATGAACCTTGTGGGCAATGCCCTTAAGTTCACCAAAAATGGAAAGGTGGAAGTCATTGCCAAAATGTTGAAGAAAGAAGAAGATCAGGTAAAACTGTATTTTGAAGTAAGGGATACCGGTATCGGAATTTCCGAGGAACAGCAAAAACATATTTTTGACAGTTTTGAGCAGGGCTCCATTCAGATTAACCGCGAATATGGCGGCACAGGTCTTGGGCTCACCATTGTGAAAAGTTTATTGGGGCTGTTCGGAAGTACCATTCAATTGGAAAGTGAACTGGATCACGGCAGTTCCTTCTACTTTGAAATGGACCTTAAATGTGATAACAAGGCACTGGATGAAATTGCCTTCCAGTTGGATCCCGAAGAATTCCAGTTCAAGGGCTTGCACATTTTGATCGTGGAGGACAACAAGATCAATCAGGTGATCACCAAAAAAATGCTCACCAAGAAAGAAATTACCTGCGATATTGCCAACAACGGTAATGAAGCCATTGATTTGGCCAAAAACAATACCTATGATGCCATTTTGATGGACATCCACATGCCAGGCATTAGTGGGGAAGAGGCCACCAGACAGATACGCAAGTTCAATCAGGATATTCCGATCATTGCCCTGACCGCTATTTCATTGGATGATAGTTTGGACAACTTCTATGCGGCTGGCTGTAACGATGTGGTCACCAAGCCTTTCAAACCCGAAGTGTTCTACCAAAAAATTGGGGAGAATGTGCTGCGCAACAAAATGCAGGGGTCCGTTTAGAGCAACATTTTAATTTCGTTATTCAAAATGGCATGGTCACTTTCTGAAAAATGATGCGCCACCTCCAAATAGTAAAGCCCACCAACTTTACCCTCCAAGCGGACAAAATCCTTTTCGGTGGTCAACACCAGTTGATGCCCTTGAAAACTTTCAATATCCTTTTCTGAAAAATGATGATGGTCCCCGAATTCGTAATGCTTGTATTGGATGTCCATTGCATCCAAAAACTGTAGCAAGGGTTTTGGTGAAGCAATTCCCGTGACCAGAGCAATTTCTTTACTTTTTAAGGAATCCAGAAGTAAAGTGTTCCCTTTTCCATCAGCAACCAAATCCGCATAACTCAGACTGGCAAACAATACTTTTTGATGGGATTTGGGTTGAAGTTTACTTTCAATAGTATCTCGGTCCGAGGCGTTCAACCCAGCCGGACATTTGGTTACAATAATCAGATTGGCACGATCAGCCTCTTTTTTGGCATCTCGCAAATTTCCGGTAGGCAGATACCAATCATCCACATATAAATTATCGAACGCCGTCAATAACAAAGAAAAAGTTGGTTTTACCTTTCTATGTTGAAAGGAATCGTCCAAAACAACCACATTAGGTTTTACCAAGGTTTCCAATTGTTCCATGCCATTTCTTCTATCGGCATCCACAGCAATGGCAACATCCGGGAATTTTCTATGCAATTGAAAGGGCTCATCCCCCAAATCCAAAACAGTACTTTTTGGGGAAGCCAAAACAAACCCTTCAGATTTCCGTTTGTATCCCCTACTCAATACCGCTATGCGTTGATCCTTCAACATTCGTAATAGATATTCGGTCATCGGGGTCTTACCAGTTCCTCCAACGCTGAGATTGCCCACACAAATAGTGGGTGTTTCATAAGTTTGAGAGGCAAAAACACCTTTATCGTACAAATAATTACGAACATGGACCACCAATCCATAGATCAAAGAAAAGGGAAACGCTATTTTGCGGAGCAATTGCAGCATGGGACGAAAATATAATATTTTATCTTTAGCCCATTAACATTTTAAGCATGACGGTAAAGGACATTACAAAAACTTTGGAAGAATTGGCCCCATTGGCACATGCCGAAGATTTTGACAACGTAGGATTATTGGTCGGTAATCCCAACATGGCGGTAACCGGAGTTCTGGTAACCTTGGACACACTGGAAAATGTAGTGGACGAAGCTATTGCCAAAAAATGCAACCTTATCGTAAGCTTCCACCCTATCATTTTTTCAGGTTTGAAAAAAATCACGGGCAGTACCTATGTGGAACGTGTGGTTCTAAAAGCCATCAGGCATAACATTGCCATTTATAGCATGCACACTGCCCTGGACAACAGCAAAATGGGGGTGAATGCCAAAATATGTGAAGTTTTGGGACTAAAGAATCCAGAAATTTTGATTCCCAAAAAAGGTACCATCAAAAAATTGGTCACCTATGCCCCAGTGGCAGATGCCGATAAGGTGAAAATCGCACTTTTTGAAGCTGGCGCCGGGGATATTGGCAATTACAGTGATTGCAGTTATAGTTTGGAAGGTGTTGGAAGCTTTAAAGCAGGAAACTTGGCCAACCCCACCAAAGGTGAAATTGGGCAGGTTCATTTTGAAAAAGAGTCCCAGATCAATGTCATCTTCACTTTTGAGAAGGAAAAAAGCATACTTCAGTCACTTTTTAAGGCACATCCGTATGAAGAAGTGGCCTATGAGGTGGTGACTTTGGAAAACACCAATCAAGATATAGGAATGGGGATGATCGGAACGTTGGAAACGGAAATGGATGAAAGGGAATTTTTGCTTCAGGTCAAGTCTAAAATGAATGCAAGCGTGGTTCGCCACTCCCAACTCTTGAACAAAAAGGTAAAAAAGGTGGCTGTTTTGGGTGGAAGCGGTGCTTTTGCCATCTCAGCTGCCAAAAGGGCGAATGCGGATGTTTTCATTACCTCCGACATAAAATACCACCAGTTTTACGAAGCCGAAAATGAGCTTGTAATTGTTGATATCGGGCACTTTGAAACTGAGCAGTTTACAAAAGATTTATTGGTTGATCATCTTACAAAAAAAATTCCTAATTTTGCAGTCTCTTTATCGGAGAGTATAACGAATCCCATCAAGTATTTATAAACATATATGGCGAACAAGAAAGAAAGCACCGTGGAAGAAAAACTGAGAGCTTTGTACGATTTACAGCTTATCGATTCCAGGGTGGATGAAATCCGCAACGTTAGAGGTGAGCTACCTTTGGAGGTACAGGACTTGGAAGACGAGGTACTTGGTCTAAAAACCAGGTTAGACAAATTGAAAACGGACGTTGAGACCGTCAATTTTGAAATCGCTGCCAAGAAAAACCTTATCGACGAGTCCAAGGCACTCATCAAAAAATATGCTGAGCAGCAAAAAAATGTAAGGAACAGCCGTGAGTTCAACTCCCTGACCAAGGAAGTTGAGTTCCAAGAGCTTGAAATCCAATTGGCCGAAAAGAACATCAAAGAGTTCAAGGCCCAGATCGAGCAGAAAAAAGAAGTCATTACCCAGACCAAGGAAAAATTGACCGAGCGCGAAGGTCACCTAAAGCACAAAAAAGGGGAATTGGATGCCATTCTTGCGGAAACTGAAAAAGAGGAAAAAGCCCTTTTGAAAAAATCCGAGGAATTTGAGGAAAAAATCGAAGATCGATTGATTCAGGCCTACAAAAGGATCCGCACCAATGTGAAGAACGGTTTGGCCGTTGTTCCTGTGGAGCGTGGCGCTTCCGGCGGTTCATTCTTTACCATTCCACCACAGGTTCAGGTAGAGATCGCTTCCCGCAAAAAAATAATCACCGATGAGCACAGTGGCCGTATTTTGGTAGACCCATTGTTGGCCGAGGAAGAAAATGACAAAATGCAAGAGCTTTTTTCCAAAATCTAATTGCTCTTTATGAAATTAAAAAAGCCACCTTTTAGGTGGCTTTTTTGTTTATGCACCAGAAGAAATTTATGATTAGAATGTCAGTTCGAGTTTTTCCAACGGAAAAGTATCGAGAACTAAATAGAAAGTGATAC
>JASBTS010000071.1 GCA_030148305.1 Allomuricauda sp.
TTCAAAAGGGATTCCGTGACCCTTTGCTATATGGGTGACGGTGCCGTAAGACAAGGTGCCCTTCATGAATCGTTCAACTTGGCCATGTTGTGGCAATTACCGGTGGTGTTCATTTGTGAGAACAACGGTTATGCCATGGGAACTTCAGTTGCCCGTACCGCACACACTACCGATATTTGGAAATTGGGCTTGGGTTATGAAATGCCTTGTGGCCCTGTGGATGGAATGGATCCTGCCGCTGTAGCCAAGGAAGTGGACAAAGCAGTGGAAAGAGCACGTACCGGAGGCGGACCAACTTTCTTGGAAATGAAAACGTACCGTTATCGTGGTCACTCCATGTCGGATGCGCAACACTACCGTACCAAGGAAGAAGTTGAGGAATACAAGAAAATAGACCCCATCACTCAAGTGAAGGACATCATCTTTGAAAAAGGATATGCTACCGAGGATGAGATCAAGGATATAGATCAAAAGGTAAAGGATTTGGTCGACGAATGCGAAAAGTTTGCGGAAGAGTCAGATTTTCCACCGATCGAGCAATTGTACGACGTTGTTTACGAACAGGAGAACTATCCATTTTTACCACATAAATTATAATTAGATGGCAGAAGTAATCACCATGCCTAGGTTGAGCGATACCATGGAAGAAGGTACCGTGGCAAAATGGCTCAAAAAAGTAGGGGACAAAGTAGAAGAAGGAGATATATTGGCCGAAATCGAGACCGACAAGGCTACCATGGAGTTCGAATCCTTTCATGAGGGAACGTTGCTCCATATTGGAATTCAGGAAGGGGAAGGTGCTCCGGTAGATTCACTTTTGGCCATCATCGGAACCGCAGGAGAGGATATTTCATCCCTTCTGAATGGTGGGTCAACTCCTGCCAAGGAAGAAGCAAAAGAAACACCTGTACCCAAAGCCGAGGAAAAAGCCGCTGCCCCAAAAGCCGCAGCTTCCATTCCTGCCGGGGTGGAAATCGTGACCATGCCAAGGTTGAGCGATACCATGGAAGAAGGTACCGTTGCCAGCTGGTTGAAGAAAGTGGGTGATAAGGTGGAAGAAGGCGATATTTTGGCTGAAATCGAAACCGATAAGGCCACGATGGAGTTCGAATCCTTCTATTCCGGTGTACTTCTGTATATAGGAATTAAAGAAGGTGAAGGCGCTCCAGTGGATTCCCTTTTGGCCATTATTGGCCCAGAAGGCACCGATGTGGATGCCGTTTTGAATGCCCAATCCGGTGGGAGTGCTGCGTCAAGCACGCCCGCAGAAGAAGCTCCGAAGGCCGAAGCACCCAAAGCTGAAACAGTTACGGAAACCGTTACGGTTACCCAAGATGGTCATCGTATTTTGGCATCGCCTCTGGCCAAGAAAATAGCCAGTGATAAAGGCATCAACCTAGCCAATGTAAAAGGTTCCGGTGATCACGGTAGGATCGTGAAAAAAGATATTGAGAACTATCAGCCATCCGCAACACCTACAAGTGTCCCTGCTGCCCAAACTACTGCAGCCGCTGCACCAGTGGCTCCAATGAATTTGCCGGTAGGACAGGAAAGTGTGGAAGAAGTGAAGAATTCTACCATGCGTAAGGTCATCGCCAAACGTTTGGGTGAATCCAAGTTTACCGCACCACATTATTATTTGACCATTGAAGTGGATATGGACTATGCGAAGGCTTCAAGGGAACAGCTCAAGAGTTTACCGGACACTAAGGTGTCCTTCAACGATATGGTATTGAAGGCCTGTGCCATGGCCCTTAAAAAGCATCCACAGGTAAACACCTCTTGGAATGGCGATACCACCGTGTACAAACATCATGTGCATATGGGTGTGGCCGTTGCCGTGGAAGATGGATTGGTAGTGCCAGTAATCAAGTTTGCCGATCAATTGACCCTTTCCCAATTGGGAACTGCGGTGAAGGATTTGGCTGGTAGGGCAAGGACCAAGAAAATCAAACCGGACGAAATGGAAGGAAGTACCTTTACCGTTTCCAATTTGGGTATGTTCGGTATTTTGGAGTTCACTTCCATCATCAACCAACCTAATTCGGCCATTTTATCCGTAGGAGCCATCGTGGAAAAACCCGTGGTTAAAAATGGACAAATCGTTGTTGGCAGTACAATGACGGTTACTTTGGCTTGCGACCACAGAACAGTGGACGGAGCTACAGGTGCCCAATTCCTTCAAACCTTGAGGGCATATCTGGAGAACCCAGTGACCATGTTGGCGTAATTTTAAGTGCCCTGAGCGCAGTCGAGGTGTTACCCTGAGCGTAGCCGAAGGGAACAATAACATATGATGAAAGCATCCTTTTAAGGATGCTTTTTTTATCTTTAAAATTCAAAAAACGAATAAGATGAAAACTTTTCTTTATGCCCTTGTGACCTTGATTGCCATGGAATGTGGAACGTCGCAAAACATGGGTAGTCCAGCTGCTGAACCGGGCACGAACAAAAAAACAACCGAAACTTTTATGGATGCGGAGCGAATCGGTGAGATGATGAACTATTTGGCGTCAGATGATATGAAGGGCCGTGATGCCGGTACCGAAGGAATAGAATTGGCCGCGACCTATATCGAGAACTACCTAAAATCTTACAGGGTTAAACCTTATTTCAAGACCTATCGTGATACGTTGTCCAATTTTAATAAACCTGCCTTCAATATTGTAGGGATTGTGGAAGGCAATGATCCCGAATTGAAGAAAGAGTTTATTGTCATTGGAGCCCATTACGATCATATTGGTATCGTTCCTATGGAAAACGGTGATGCCATTGCCAATGGGGCCAACGACAACGCTTCGGGCACAAGTATGGTCCTTGAGTTCACCCGATATTTTGGAACCCATAAAACCAACAAGCGAAGTCTGATCTTTGCCCTTTTCAGTGCCGAGGAAAAAGGATTGTTGGGGTCAAAGCATTTGGCCAAGGAATTGAAGGAGCAAGGTTTGAATCTGTATACCATGCTCAATTTTGAAATGACTGGAATCCCGATGAAAGATAAGGATTATTTGATGTACCTCACAGGTTATGAAATGTCTAACTTGGCCGATATCAGCAATGGCTACGCTAAGGAAAAGTTAGTGGGATTTTTACCCACAGCGAAGGAATACAGTCTGTTCAAACGATCGGATAATTATGCCTTCCATTTAGAGATGGGAGTGCCATCCCATACGTTTAGCACCTTCGATTTCACCAATTTTGACCATTATCATAAAGTTGGGGACGAAGCGGATAAGATGGATTTTGCACATATGGCCAATTTGGTGAACAAGACCATTCCTGTGTTGGAAGGGATTGCCAATGCATCGACCCAGGAAATCAAAAATAATTAAATGTCATTTCGAAAAGTCGGAAGGTAAGGTTTAGGGATTCCCGTTTTCACAGGAATGACAAATTTCAATAATCATGGCAAATATAGTAATCACTGGAACAAGTAGGGGAATAGGGTTGGAGTTGGTAAAGCAATTTGCTCAAGAAGGTCATCAGGTTTTGGCCCTATCTAGAAATGCAAAGCCAGTTGAAAATTTACAACTTTCCAACGTGCATACTTTTTCATTCGATTTGGGCAACCGGTCCGATTTTCAAAAAGTAAACGATTTTCTTTCTCAATGGCACGTGGTGGATGTACTCATCAACAATGCAGGCCGATTGGTGAACAAGCCGTTTCAGGACATTTCAGCAGAAGAATTTGAGAGTGTTTACAAAGTAAACGTCTTCGGGGTTGCGGAAATGACCAAGACCGTACTTCCGTTGATGGGTAAAAACGGGCACGTGGTGACTATCAGTTCCATGGGAGGGGTGCAAGGGAGCGTTAAGTTTCCTGGCCTTTCCGCGTATAGCTCCAGTAAAGGTGCCGTGATCACGTTGAGCGAACTTTGGGCGGAGGAATTCAAGGAAACAGGCCCGAGTTTTAATGTTCTCGCCTTGGGTGCCGTACAGACCGAAATGTTGGAAGAAGCTTTTCCGGGTTACCAAGCCCCTGTAACCGCTGCTGAAATGGCAAGGTATATCAAGGATTTTGCCTTGACCGGACATAAACTCTATAATGGAAAGTTGTTGCAGGTCAGTAATAGTACGCCTTAAGCAGTTCCTTTTCTAAACTTTCTGGTCAAAAAATGGTCCAGTCCCCAAGTTCCCGAACCGAACATTAAGGAATATAAGGCAATCCAAAAAAATCCCATGGCAGGTAATAGGGGCCAACTGCTGTTATATTCCATAGCCTCGGGCCATTTTTGAAAGAATGTCGCCGTTAACATAGTCATTCCTATAAAAAAAGCACTGATTCTTGTGCCCAATCCTAAGGCCAGAAACAATCCCCCTATGGCCTCACTTGCTGCACCAAGCCAAGCAAATACCCAAGGCGCCCAAACAAATGGTATACCAAATTCCTTTACATCTTCAGGGAACCAAGATGCTACCTGAAAGAATCCCATATCTTCCTTCATGGACCAAGGCATCCCAAATTTTGGCGAGCCGAATTCTAAACTTAGGCTTAGCCCCCCTATTATTCTTGGTATGGCGACCCCGGCATTTATAATTCCTTTCTTAAATTCATAGGGCTTCATAATCTTGAGCAGTAACGGTTTCATATAGTTGATGTTAAGGTGTTTATGTGAATAGAGATGTTGCGACCTAATTTTTGTTACACTTTTTTCCTAGAATTTTTTGTTAGGTGATTTTTTTGAACTTTTTCTTCAATTGGATTAAATATTACCTTTGTTTCAGTGAGCACTACCCTTCAAAAATATTTACCGGAACGCGCCGTGGAACCCTGTTTTGAACTCATCAAAACGCATGGAGTACACCTGAAGATAGTTGACCATAGGGTAACCCGTCATGGTGATTACCGCCGAATGCCCGGTGGAATGCACATGATCACGGTCAATGCATCCCTCAACAAATACCGATTTTTGATCACATTGGTTCACGAAATTGCCCATTTGGTGGCCTTCGAAAGGCATGGTCGTTTAATAAAACCCCACGGTGAAGAATGGAAACGGACCTTTCAACATTTAATGATACCTTTTATTAGACCAGAAGTGTTTCCGAACCAATTATTGCCTATCATTGCGAACCATTTCAAGAACCCTAAAGCCAGCAGCAGTACGGATGCACGCTTGTCCATTGCGCTAAAGGCCTTTGATGTGGAGGAGCGGTTGAACAGCTATGTATACGAGTTACCTTATGGTAGTGTTTTTAGATTGTACAATGGAAAACTGTTCAAAAAGGGATACAAAAAAGTAAAGCGCTACGAATGTGTGGAATTGGCAACTGGCAGAATGTACCTGTTCCAGCCCAATGCCGAAGTGGAATTGGTAAATTGATTTGGCAACAAGAAAACAATATTTAATAAAGCGATGGTAAATAATGTCATTTCGAAATGAGACCCAAAAATGGTTGGGACGATTGAGAAATCTGCAAGGAATGTTTTGAGATTCCTCATTTAAATTTAGAATGACAATTAAAAAAGAATAACAATGAACAAGAATTATTACGCAGTTTTGATGGCAGGAGGGGTAGGTTCCCGATTTTGGCCGGTGAGCACTACCGCAAACCCAAAACAGTTTCACGATATGTTGGGAACGGGAAAAACCTTGATCCAAAAAACGTTCGATCGTTTGAACAAGTTCATTCCCACAGAGAATATTTTGATTCTTACCAATGAAAGGTACAATGATTTGGTTCTGGAACAACTACCAATGGTAAAACCACAACAAGTGGTTTCAGAGCCTGCTATGCGCAACACGGCACCTTGTATTTTATATGCTTCATTGAAAATTCAAAAAATGAACCCCAATGCCGTGATGATCGTGGCGCCAAGTGATCACTGGATCGAAGATGAGGCTGCATTTGAAAAGGATGTAACCGCATGTTTTGATAAATGCGAGAAGGAAAATGTACTATGCACTTTGGGTATCCAGCCAACGTATCCCAATACCGGTTTTGGTTATATCGAATTTGAAAAAGGAAGTGACGAAAAACTGAAAAAGGTGTCACAGTTCAGGGAGAAACCGGATTATGAAACCGCCAAGGAATTCTTGGCGCAGGGCAACTTTTTGTGGAACGCGGGAATTTTTATGTGGAGTGTTGAAACTATAGTGGAAGCATTTAAATCGTACCAACCTAGTCAGTATGAACTGTTCGGAGCTGGAATTTCATGCTATAACACTACGGAAGAGACTGCTTTTATCCAGGAAAACTATGCCAAGGCAGATAACATTTCCATAGATTATGCTATCTTGGAACAATCCAAATCCATTTATACACTGCCTGCTGCCTTTGATTGGAACGACCTCGGAACCTGGGGAGCGCTATATGAAAAATTGGATAAGGACGCTTCCGAAAATGCCGTTGTGAACGCCCAAGTGGTGCTTGAAAATGCCAAGGGAAACATGATCAGGTCTCCAAAAGGTAAAATTGTAGTTGTAGATGGTCTTGAGGATTATATTATTGTGGATAAGGAAGATGTGTTGTTGATCTATCCGAAATCAAAGCAACAGGACATTAAAAAAGTACTTGGAGAAGTAAAGGATAAATTTGGGGAACAGTTTGCATAATTTATGAGCGAGGAACAATTAAAGACTGGACCACGTCCGGACCAGAATAGTGGTGACGAAGTAAAAAAGGATTTTAAAGGGCTGCTGGGCAGTGTTCGGAAATTTCTTTCCGATCTTTTGGAAATTCGCTCCAATACCGATGTCACTACTACCACGGAATCCATTATTGCCGATATTCCGTTCAAAGGACATACCTCCTGGATTCT
>JASBTS010000074.1 GCA_030148305.1 Allomuricauda sp.
GGAAGGGTTGGTAAAGTTCTTATTGGTATCGTTGGTAGTGAGCCTTGGGAAGGAATTGGAGGTTCCTTCACCTGTCCATCTTCCCAAAGCGGAAGTCTGGAAATTGGCACTACCAATATCCAATCTACGAAGCGCCTGGAAAAGTTTGTTGCCGGCCGCACCTTGGGCAAACACCAATAGATCAAAGTTTTTATAGTTCAAATTCAGGTTGATACCAAAAGTGACCTTTGGGATAGAACTTCCCAAGAAATCGCGATCGCTATCGGTAATGACACCATCACCATCCACATCTTTCCATCTAAAGTCACCTGGTTTGGCATTGGGCTGCATCATTACTCCATCGGAGTTGGTATACGCCTCCACCTCAGCCTGACTTTGGAAAATTCCTTGGGTGACAAATCCGTAAAAAGAGTTCACCGGTTGTCCAACCTGGGTGCGGGTGATAGGGAACGTACTGGCTTGAACAGTGGTGCCTCCAGACAAAAAGTCGACCCCTGTACCCAAGAATGTTACTTCGTTCTTCACTGTGGACATGTTACCACTAATTGAGAAACCGAAATCCCCAAAATCCTTGTTGTAGGATAATCCAAGGTCAATACCCCTGTTTTCCATATCGGCCACGTTACCTGCTGGGCTTCCGGTTGCTCCAACATATCCTGGAAGGGGAACATCCCTTAGGATACCTGTAGTTTTCTTGAGATACCAATCAAAGGTTACACTCAACCCTTGGAAGAGTGTTGCATCGAAACCTACGTTGGTCTGACTGGTTTCCTCCCATTTCAAATCTGGGTTGGCAGGTGCATCAGGGCTATTACCAATGGTAACCGATCCGGTTGTGCCCACGGCATAGTTTCTTCCATCACCAATGGTTGATAGATATCTGAAATCCCCGATTTGATCGCTACCGGTAACCCCGTAGCTTCCACGGATCTTCAACTGGTTCACAATATCGTTCTCTGGCCAGAAGTTTTCACGATTGGCCACCCATCCCAAAGAAAAGGAAGGGAATACCCCATATTTGTTGTTGGATCCAAAGCGACTGGAACCATCTCTCCTCACGATACCGGTAAAAAGATATTTTTCCATGTAAGCGTAGTTCAACCTTGCAAAAAGAGAGGTCACTTTATGGATAACACCGGTATAGGCATTGGCATTGATCTGTTCGGTTGGGATATCAAAATTGAAGGATGCCAATTTATAATCGTTCACCGGAATATTATTGTAGGTAATGGATTGCCCTTCGGTAATGTTATCCACATAAACACCCTGTCCCAATAGAGCCGTAAAATCATGCTCTCCAATTTCCTTGGTATAGGAAGCGGTATTCTCTATATTCCATCCAAAACCTTTATTGGTATTTCTAGATAGACTGTTCTGGGAGGTCACGAATGAAGAAGTCAAAAAAGCCACAGGATTGAACGATTGTCCGCCCCAATAAGCCAATTTTCCACCGAAAGTGCTCCTAACCCTTAGGTTTTTGATGGGTTCCACCTCAAAATAGGCATTACCTACAAAATTATCGGACCAACTGCGGTTACCCAACCTTGTTCTGGTAAAAGCCAATGGGTTGGTCATTTCCTGACCTACCAAGGTAGAAATTCCGTAGGGATACCCATTGGGTGCCAAGATCAAATCGGAACGAAGTCCACCAGTATCCCCAACGTAAGGAACGCCACTTAAAGCGGTTGGGTCCGTTTCAATGGCAGGTGTTATAGGATCAAGGTTAACTGCAGAGGATAATGGTCCACCGTAGAAAGTGTTGCCATCAATTGCCGCGTTCTTCTCGTTGGAATATCCAAATGTTTGCCCAAACCTTAAATAATCATTGATTTTGTGGGTTGAGTTCAAACGGAAGTTTTTTCGAATGTAATGGGAGATATCCGATACCACGATACCTTCTTGATCTAGGTAACCAAAGGAAGCATAGAAGGTTGATTTTTCGTTACCCCCACTAATACTGAGTTCATGGTTTTCGCGCTTGGCACTTTTGTTAAAGATCAATTCTTGCCAATCAGTTCCTTTACCGTATGAGGCTGGGTCAGCAAATAGGATGCCCCCACCTCCAGCTACGGATGCTTCGTTCCTTAAGGATGCATATTCAGTGGCATTGAGTAGATCCAATTTTCTGGCAGGTCCTGAAACCCCGGTATACCCGCTATAATTGACACTCAGTTTCCCTGATTTACCGCTTTTGGTCGTGACCAGTATAACCCCGGCAGCAGCCCGGGATCCATAAATGGCCGCCGACGCCGCATCTTTCAACACTTCAATGGAAGCGATATCGGATTGGTTCAAGTAACCGATTCCACCGGCATCCACGATCACCCCATCCACTACCCAAAGAGGCTCGTTGTTGTTAAGGGTGGTAATACCCCTAACCCTGATGGTGGAGGATGCACCCGGTTGACCCGTATTGGCAGCAATGGTGATACCCGAGGCCCTACCCTGCAAGGACTGCTCGATACGGGTAATGGGCAAATCCTCAAGATCACTTTCCTTTACTCCTGATATGGCACCGGTAACCACACTTTTCTTCTGGGTACCGTACCCTACCACTACAATCTCATCCAACAGGTTTACATCTGAAACCAGAGTTACCGTAATCTCGGTTCTGCCATTTATGGCTTCTTCAACGGGAACATACCCGATATAGCTGAATACCAAAACACCATCAGCAGGTGCGGAAAGTTCAAAATTTCCATCAAAATCCGTGGAAACACCCGTATTAGTGTTTTTGAGCACTACCGATGCTCCTGGTAGGGGGATACCCCCATCATCTTTAACCAATCCACGAACTGTTATGCTCTGGGCCTGTACATACGCGGACAGCATTAAAGATAAAGCGCATAGTACAAATGACTTAGTTAGCTTCATGCCTTTGTTAGTTTAAGTTAATTATTGTTAAAATATTATGCATTTGTCAACGATATTAGGTATGATTTTACCAATACAATAATTTAACTCTACTACAAAAACACATCAAATTGATTAAAAATATTTACAAAAACACATCATATTTATATTTAATTATTTGATTATTAATTATTTAAATATGTTAAATACTTACTAAATAAACTCTTGCTTTTGAAAAAAACACAACAAATCATAAATTGCTGCTTATTGCTCTGGAGAAATGCGGTATTGTTGAATTTTGATAGTCTTTTCGGATGATGTTCCAATCCTTTTCATACACAAAAATATTGTTGGTCACCACAAAATCATCCTGGGGTATTTATATGAATTTTTTGGTGTTGTTTCATTTGACCACACTTGTCAACGGACAGATGAAAGGAACGGGGCTACCCAACATCCAAAACTTCACGAAAACAGAATATCAAAGTGGAACGCAAAATTGGGATATCGATCAAGACTCGAACGGAAATGTCTATTTTGCCAACAACAATGGCCTGGTACAATATGATGGGTCTACCTGGCGTACTTACCGGATACCCCATTCCACCAACATACGTTCGGTAAAATTTGATCCCATTACAGAAAGAATCTATGTTGGTGCCTATAGTGAATTTGGGTATTTTGAATCTGATGAAAAGGGGAACTTGAGGTATGTTTCCTTGATTTCCAAAATTGAAGGGGACCGATTCAAATCCACCGACTTTATTTGGAAAATCCATTTGATTGATGACGAAGTCATTTTCCAATCCTTTACTGCCGCCTATGTTTTTAAAAATGAATCCATATCGGTCATTCCTGTTGAGGGAAGATTTCAATTTTCATTCAAGGTAGCCAACAAAGTATATTTTCAGGATATTACCAAAGGTATCGTGGAATATCAAAACGGGGCCATGGTACCCCTACCTGGAACAACTGCATTGAACGGCTATGAAATATGGGGTATTTTTCCATGGGAAAAAGACAAATTGCTCATCTCAACATTGGAAGCGGGGCTTTTTGTTTATAATGGCCGACATGTAATCCCATGGGATACCGAGGCCAATGAATTCATCAAAAAAAACAGCTCCTTGGGAGGAGTAATGATCAGCACCGATGCCATTGTTCTGAATACGGTATTGGGGGGCATCATCATAAGTAACAAAAAGGGAGAAATTGTTCAACATTTAGATCTTAAAAAAGGCCTGAAGAACAATACAGTACTCAGTTCTTTCATTGATAGTGGACACAATCTTTGGCTTGGTCTCGACAATGGTATTTCCTATCTGAACATTAATTCGCCTTTCACCTATTTCAGTTCAAGTCTAAATCTAAGTTCGGTTTATGCTTCAATAACCCATAATGGAAACCTCTATGTGGCCACAAACCAAGGGGTCTTTTATCATCCTTTAGAAGGCAATTTTACGGACGACACCTTTAAATTGGTAGAAGGGACCGCGGCACAATCATGGAATATTCAAGTAATAGCAGGCGAACTGATATGCGCCAACAACAAAGGTGCCTTAGTAATAAAGGTAGGCAAAGTAGATCGGATTTTGGACCATACCGGCTACTTTGGATTTAAAAATATTCCTGAAAATCCGAATCTTTTTGTGGGTTCCAATTATGGTGGATTTACCATTTTTGAGAATACCCCAAGTGGTTTGGCCTTTAAAAAGAGGGTGCAGGGGTTTTATAACAGTTCCAAGGATTTTGATCTTGATTCTGGTTATTTATGGATGCTACGAGATCAGCTTTTGTATCAGCTTGAATTTTCCAATGATCTTGGTGAATTCTCGGTTAAAAACAAGTTTGCCACTTTAGAGGATGATGGAAATGGGGTCAACACGTTGCAAAAAATCAACAATACCCTATATTTTATCGCCAACAATCATTTTTATACCTATTCCAAGAATTTTGACTCTTTTAGGGAAGAAATAGGATTCAGCGAATTATTCAAGGATGTTCCCCCCATTAATTCCATAGCACAGGATACCTATGGAAATCTGTGGTATTCCTACAATGAATCGGAAGCTATGGGAGTATTGATGAAAACCCAGGAAGGCGGTTACGATAACATCATGGAACCTTTTTCCATTTTGAGAGGGAATTTTGTTTATAACTACCTCTCCGTAAACACGATCGACCCCCACAATATTTTTATTGGATTGATCAATGGCTTGGCACATTACGATTCTGGATTCTCAAGTGAAAACCTATCCAAGCCTAAAGTATTCATTAGAACTTTTTCCTTTGGAAATGAAACCCTAGTACAAGGCAATCCACAAGAGAAAATATTAGATCTTGAATTAAGATATGCAAACAACAATGTAAGGTTCACTTTTTCCTCCCCGGATTTTGAAAACAATGATAACATCCAATATTCTTACCAATTGGAACCTTTTGATCAAGAATGGAGTCAGTGGTCCAAACAATCGATCAAGGAGTATACCAATTTAAAGGAAGGTACTTATACCATGCAGGTCAAGGAAAAGAACAATTATGGCCTGGAATCGGAACCAGCTGTTTTGATGTTCACCATTAGTCCACCGTGGTACAGGCATTCACTAGCCTATCTTGGATATTTTATCATAGCCGGTCTGATCGTTTACCTCATACGGCTCCAGATAAAGGTCAAGATAAGAAAGAACCGGTATTATGAGACCATAGAGCAACGAAGATTGTACTTGGAGAAAGAAGCCAAAATTAGGATGGAGCAATATAAATTGGAGAAGAAGATTCAAAAACTGAACCGAGATCGATTAAAGACCAAGATCTTGGCAAAGGATAAAGAATTGGTGAACAACTCGTTACAGGTAGTGAAAAAGAACAAAATCCTAGGGCACATCATTCAAAAATTGAAGGAAATGGACACGGATTCCATGAATGATGAGGGTAAAGCTCAATTGAATACGCTCAAGAAAAGCATCAACAAGGAAATCAATGGAAATAGTTGGAACGATCTTGAAAAACACATCAAAAATGTCCATTTTGATTTCTTAAAAAGATTAAAAGAGCAGTATCCTGACATTTCGCCCAGGGAGCTCGATCTTTCTACCTATTTGTTGATGAACATGTCCACCAAGGAAATAGCCGAGGTCATGAATATTTCCAACGGAGGTGTAGAGCTGGCACGTTACAGATTGCGAAAAAAGTTGGGATTGGACCGTAAGGAAAACCTGAATGGTTTCTTGATGAACATCTGAGTTGCTCAAAATTTTGCCCCCTCATTTCCATTGGAGTCTTAAATAAAAACAAAAGCGGTCAAATCATATGATTTGACCGCTTTTTGGTTGTGGGCGCTGAGGGATTCGAACCTCTTTTGCCAACCCTTATGTTTACTGAGTATTACCTTGCTTATGCTTTTTTTACTAACCGAATTACAGACCACTTAAAGCAATTTACTTTCGTGCTAACCAAAATTAACTAATAAAAATTAAATAGTATTGTTCCCAGATTCAATATAAAAATCCGAGTCGCTTTTTAAGCACTTATTGGAACTTTATTTCTCTTTTCTTTCGTTTTCCATTTCTGCAAAAATGGTATCCATTTTCTTTTGAATATATTCAAGTTGATGAGGGGTGGCAAACTCTGAAATTCCATTTCTCCAATAAAAACTAACATCATGTTTTTTCTTATGTACTAGCACTTCAATAGGAACCCCTCTTTGCATATCCATAAATGAAAAATCTTCTGAATCCTCTAGAATTAAAGAGTCATTCACAAAATATTCATATTTGATTTCTTTCAAATAAGGATCATCCAAAATCGTTTTGGTCTGCTTTGCAGAAATGATAATTCCTTGGGTCTTGTAAAATTCACTTTCATCATATTCTTCAAATGATTTTTCACGACATGAAAACATCAACATCAAAAAAAATGAAATGTATACGATTAGTGATTTATTAGACATACAGATCGTTTATTTGAACTTTATTGATTTTTCATTTCACTTAAGGTATATAGACCTGTGTTCTATAGCGGTCATATTTTTTCAAATAAGCTTGAGAATTCCCATGGTTTTTTGAAGAATAGAACACATCTACATCAGAACCAATACACTTATTTTCCTTGGTACAATCAAAGTAATTAACTGCTACTGTCCCCTTGTATTTTTTTCCTTCAACGTAATACTTATATTCCAAGGAATAGTTTGATTTCTGAATATGGGAAAGGTTGACTATTGTTCCAGTAGTGGACATTCTATTTTCCTTAATGTCCTCGTTTCTGAAATATCCAGTTACGATGGCAATAAGTAATACTAGCACGATTACTATTCCTGCAATTTTATCTGCTAATTTTGGCTCGTTTTTGTTTTTCAATTTATCAACTTCTATTGAAATCGTTTATTTGAACTATTCTATTATTTTCTGTTTGTAATAAATCCAACAATACCCCATAAAATTACCAACCCTAGTAAACCTATCTTGACATAACCAAACAACACACTAAGTAATAGCAAAAGAGTAAAGACTATAGCTATAGTTTTAATGGCACTCTTGTTAGTGCTTTTTGACTTCAACCCTTTATAGTGAATTGACTGATTTAGAAATATTTCATCTGATTTTTTCAAATAATACTGTATTTCGGAATCTGTAAATCCCTTCTCTTCCATATTCTTTTTTATATCCGCAGAACCAAGGCCTTTAGCTCTTAATGATATACTGTAATCCAATTTATTCATTTATCGTGCCCTATTGGTTTTGAATCGTTTATTTGAACTTAAATTTTCCGGTCACCTATTTAGAACTGACGTAAAAAAATAGCTGTCAACGTATTAAACTAAAATGGCCTTGTTGAAAGTTTCCTCCATTGAACCTTACTCGAAACCAATAATCACTGGCCGGTAATTTGCGATTACGATAAGTGCCATCCCAAATTGGATCCGACGGACTCAACTCCTTCAATAGTTTACCGTACCGATCAAAGATGTATACCTTGTAGTCTTCATTTGTAATTCCAAAAAGTTGCCATGAATCATTGTTGCCATCAGCATTTGGCGTAAAAAAACGAGGATAATCGAGAATGTAAACACTTTCAAACAGTACACCACATCCATTTAATTCTTGAACTTCAATGGAATGGTGTCCGGGAAACAAATTTTCAAAAACTGGGTTCTGTTGAAAAATGCTACCGTCCAGGCTGTACAGGTAATTTGATTCTGATATGATATCTATTACAAGGGAATTCTGATTTGACCATCCGGTGACTTCTATCGTATAGTTTTGGATGGGGGTAGCTTCGATTACCTCTATACTAATTGTGGAGGAAAACGTGCCACATGATTCATCGGTAATGCTATAGGTATATAATCCTGGAGAATCCAATTGAGGGTCAAAAAAATGACCGCCACTTGACAGGGCCGGGTACCATGTACCTATATCTGATGGGCTGCCTTCCATGCGTTCCAATAAATTAACCATACCTTCATTTCTACAGATCATAAGTTTACCATCTTCACCAACACTTGAAGGGGAGGTCAATGTAACTCTCACTTCTGAATATACTTCATTGCACTGTCCTTGTCCCAAGATATAGGTATAGGTACCTGGATAATCCATAGATGGGTCAAAATTTCCATCATCATTGTTTAGGGATGGTATCCATTCACCACCAATATCGGGTGTACCTCCCAAAACTTGGAAAAGGCTTATTGGATCGCCGTCATCGCAAAGGGTAATTTCCCCATCGATGCCAGCATCCAATTGATTGGCAATTGAAACATATACGGTACTGGAAGTATCGCCACAAATTGAGTTTGACACTGTATACACATATTCGCCCTCAACATCAACCGATGGGTCGAAAATACCTGTTCCATTACTTAGGGCGGGTGACCAAGTGCCTCCCTCCTGAGGAGTGCCACCAATGATATTGAATAAGTCTATTGCCGCATCATCTGCACAAATCAAGAGATTGCTATCTTCTCCTGCATCGGAAGGTGGCGAAATAGAAACCTGAACCATAGCACTATTGGATTGGCATTCAATTCCGACCGTATAAATGTATTCTCCAGGTTCGTCCACAGCAGGATCGAACCAGCCGCTTCCTGAGGAGAGCTCTGGGGACCAAACTCCACCGGGATCGGGTTGACCATTTAAAAAATCAAAAAGGTTCCTTGCAGAAGTATTTGAACAAAAATCGGCAACCCCATCTTCACCTGCATCAGGTATTTCGGTAATAACAATTACTTCAATGCTTGCCGAGTCATTTGGGCATAGTCCGTTTTCAACTGTATAGGTGAATAATCCAGGTGTGTCCAACATGGGGTCAAATGTGCCGTTACCTGAGGTTAAGCTGGGAGACCAAGTACCACCTCTATCGGGGGTCCCCAATAAATAATCAAACAAGGAAACTGGGGACCCATTGGAACAAAGTTCCAATGAATTGTCCAGACCTGCCAGAAGCGCATCATTTAAAGTAACAGAAACTTCAGCATATGCACTGTTGCAATTCATGTCAACCAAAGTATATCGATAGGTGCCGGGCAAATCAACAGCTGGGTCAAAAATGCCGTTGCCACCAGACAAAGCCGGGGTCCATACCCCACCGCTAGATGGGTTCCCACCCAGCTGGGCAAAAAGATCGATCGGTTCATCACTCTTGCATATCGAAACCATGGTGTCGGTTCCAACTTCCGTTACCTGTTCCAGTTCCACAAATAACCTCACCATGTCAGATTGTACCGGTATAGAACATGTTGATGAGGCGTTATTTACCAAAAGTCGATATAAATTCTTATTGAATGAAACAGGGGTGTTGGAAATAACCAGATGCTCGGACGAAGAACCCTGATTATAAGCATCGTCCGAAATATTGGACCAAGAATCCCCATTATCCATACTTACCTGCCATTGAAACGAACCACCTTGCTGTACCGATGCATTGAACATAGCTTGGTTCCCTGAAGAAATGGTGGTTGAAACCGGTTGATTGTTGAATATTGGAGTTAAAAGGACCTCCTGAAAATCAGGTGGACCATTGCCATCGGTATTCAGAGGTATGGAATACCCATCAGGTTCTCCTGTTATTCGTCCTAGGGTATCCACATTGTCGGGTAGGTTGCCTAAAGTGCCGTTACCATCAGGGTCGGAAAACCCGGCTTCCAATACATCGGGGCAACCATCATTGTCACTATCAAGATCTAAATGGTCCGGAATCAAATCGCCATCAGTATCCAAGTCAAGTATACCACCATTTTCCTCCAGATCAAGGATACCATCATTATCATCATCTAAATCAATTGAATTCAACACACCATCACCATCTGCATCTGCATTGGCAATAATTTCATCACGGCTACCACAACCCATGGGATTCTGAAATATATCAACTCTATCCGGTAATTCTCCAAATTCCAGAAAAGTACTTATGGCACTGCAATCAGAAAGTGAATCGTTCAAAGTAATGACAACACGATTAACATTTGGCAATGTTGTCCCTGCTCGCATTAAACTACCCAAAAAATCAAGATTGGTCAAAAGTGGGTTTCCACTTATTTGAATATCCCATCCTATACTTTCAACTTCTTGCAATCCGTTGATATAAATCAACTTATCATTAGAGAAAATGTCCAATTTCCCCTCTAGATTTTTAACATTTTGAAATGCATCTATGGTGACCAGTTGATCATTGTCGGCAATACGTATTTCACCTACGTCAACCAGTTTATTAAATCCTGTTATTTCGGTAATTGCCACTTCGAAAATATGAAGATGACGTTTTATATGGGTGATATTGGAAAATCCACGGATCCCCACCATGTTATGCTGGTACAACATAATGTAGTCCGCCTCCTGGAGAGCGTCAAAAGAAGGTATGGTAACAGGATTTCCAGAACCATTGCCCATAAAATGCAATCCTTCTGTCCTAAAAAGATTGATAAAGCCTGAAATATTTTCCAAACGGCTATTGTAACTAATATAGAAATGACCTGTGCTGAGCAATGAATCAAATCTTGGGATGGACGTTAATGAATCATTCCCATGTATTTGGAACATATCCGTACGTTGCAAGTTGTCAAAACCAACAAAAGAAATCAATGATTCGTTCTCTGTTATACTGAACGATCCCGATGTCAAAAGATTTTCAAAAGTTGGAATGCTTAACAAATTCCAATTGTTGGCAATTTGCAAAAAACCCACACATCGGACATCATTAAAACCTAGGATTGTTCTAAGCTCAACGTTATGAGATATTGACAGTCCTCCTTGAATGGAGTTGAGATTTCCAAAATCTACTAGCAGTAAATCGTCATTCGCTTCCACGATAAGATTTCCACCTAAACTTTCAAGTCCGTTAAATGCAGTGAGATTCTCCAAACTTGTGTTTTCAACAATTAAATCGCCATTGATTTCCGTAAGCCCTGATAGACTGGAAATATCCAAAATGTCCGACCCCCTCAGAATCAAGTCCCCAATTATGATTTTACAGGTAGGATAGGTGGCCGAAAAACCATCTACATCAGTTTGAGAAGAAAGAGTGACATTTCCCACTGGACATTGCCCGACCAGTTTAAGACACCCCAAAAAAATTAAAAATTGAAATAGTAATTTCCCACTCATTAATATCCCATTATTTGCTTTGAAGAACGCAAATATTTAATTGATTCGCTACTGGTCCCTACTGTTTTCGACAAAATAC
>JASBTS010000078.1 GCA_030148305.1 Allomuricauda sp.
AAAATCAAGGATATTGAACAAGGCGGTGGAGGCCTGCAACGCGGAATACATTATCATGACCGACGGGGATTGTATTCCAAGGGAAGATTTTGTTGAGGTGCATTATATCAATAAAGAACCTGGATATTTTATCTCGGGGGGATATTATATGTTGCCGATGAACATTTCCAAGTTGATCACTCTGGAAGATATTGAACAGCAGAATTGTTTCAACATACAATGGCTCAAGGAAAAGGGCATTCCACAGACGTTTAAAAACAACAAGCTAACGGCCAAAGGGTTTGTTTCCAAGTTTTTGAATACGTTCACCCCAACCAATGCCAGTTGGAACGGTCACAACTCATCGGGTTGGAAAAAGGATATCCTAAATGTGAACGGTTTTGACGAACGTATGCAGTATGGTGGTCAGGACCGGGAATTAGGGGAACGATTGTTTAACTTCGGGATTAAATCCAAACAATTGAGGTATAGTGCCGTTTGTGTACATCTGGATCATAAGCGAGGGTACAAGACCCCGGAATCCATTGCCAAAAATCAATCGATAAGAAAGGAGACAAGGTCACAAAAGATGGTGTGGACACACTATGGCATCACCAAATAATAGGCAAGCTCATTCTTTTTTTCCAATCTCTTACGCTCCTTGAAGCGTTCCAAAACACCAAGGGCGTTCAGGTAACAGATGGTTATGCCTTTTTTTCCATCCAGAAACCCTAAGCGGATAATGTAATGATTGAAAAACTTCCAAGCAGGTTTAATCACCATCATAAGATAATTGAATTGCTTTTCCTTGTAAAAATCCTCTTTGGCCTTTAACTGACCATATTTGATCATTTTACTTTTGTAATCGTCAAAATCCTTATAACAATAATGAACCAGTTTTTCTTTAAGGATTCCTGATTTTCCATCTACCTCCAAGGTTTCATGGACAATTTTCCTGTCGGTAAAACAAGCCTTACTTTTTCTGAAAAGTCTGTGGTTCTTATCGGTCTGCCAGCCACTAAAGTTGAGAGGTTGGTTTTGGAACATGAATTTTCTATAAAACCAATAAGCCTCATCAGCTTCAGGATTGTTAATGGTAGCGGTGATCTCTTTTTGAAGGGCCTCGGTCACCACTTCATCTGCATCCAAAAACAAGACCCAATCATTTGTGGCCTGCTTAAGGGTAAAGGATTTTTGTGATGTAAAATTCTCAAAAGGATTTTGGATTACCTTCACTTTAGGATGGTTCGTCAAATATTCGTAGGTGCCATCGGTGCTGAAGGAATCTACTACAATAATTTCATCAGCAAAAGAAATGGAATCAATACATTTTTCAATGTAACCCATTTCATTGTAGGTGATGATCAACGCTGATAATTTTTGCTTTGGGGTGCTCAATCCAGCCATATTTATTGGTGTAGTGTTTAGGTATTTACAAATCTATAACAAAAAAAAAGCTCAAAAATTGTTTCTTGCTTTATTTTTCTTACAACAATCAGATCTTTATTTTCCCTACCGATTTTTTGTTAAAATCTAAATTTTGGGACGATCATTTTTCTTATAGAGACTAAAAAAGAAATAGGGTTGCTTCTCTTTTTAGAAAAAAACAACTCTATCCCAATTATTCTTTACTCCTTTCAGAGTTCTAAATAATGGTCTTATACCGCTACATCGTGTTCTCGTAGAGCATTGTTTAACGATGTTTTCTTATCTGTGCTTTCTTTTCTCTTCCCGATGATAAGGGCACAGGGAACCTGAAACTCTCCCGCAGGGAATTTTTTGGTATAGCTTCCTGGAATTACAACCGAACGGGCAGGTACCCTTCCTTTTAGTTCAATGGGCTCATTACCGGTTACATCAATAATTTTGGTAGAAGCCGTCAACACAACGTTGGCTCCCAAAACCGCTTCTTTTTCAACGCGAACACCTTCAACCACAATACAACGAGATCCAATAAAGGCATTATCCTCAATGATTACTGGGGCGGCCTGTAGAGGTTCCAAAACACCTCCGATACCAACACCGCCACTTAAATGAACGTTCTTTCCAATTTGGGCACAACTACCCACCGTAGCCCAGGTGTCTACCATGGTGCCTTCATCCACATAAGCCCCAATGTTCACATAGCTGGGCATCAAAATAGTACCTTTGGAAATGTATGCTCCATGTCGGGCAACCGCATGTGGTACAACGCGTACTCCTTTTTCCTGATAACCTCTTTTAAGCGGAATTTTATCATGATATTCAAAAATGCCCGCTTCCAGGACCTCCATTTTTTGGATTGGGAAGTATAACACCACGGCCTTTTTTACCCATTCGTTGATTTGCCATCCATCCTTGGTGGGTTCTGCACAGCGCAGTTCCCCCATGTCGATGAGTTCGATCACCTCGCGGATGGCCACTTGGGTCTTTTCATCCTCCAACAATGCTCTATTGTCCCATGCTTCTTCAATAAGCGTCCTTAAATTGGTCATTTTTCTTAAAATTTTCGCAAAGATACGGCCCTCCCCAGAATAATGCCTGTCATTTTTAAGGGCATAACATTTTTAGGGTTATTTTTGCCAAAAAATTGTCTTGGCAAGAATTTTGGCTTTGGATTATGGTAAGGTTAGGACGGGAATTGCGGTCACCGATGAACTGCAATTGATCGCATCCGGACTTACCACCGTGGAGACCAAGGAACTGATTCCCTTTCTGGAGAAGTACCTCAAGGAAGAAACCGTGGAACGTTTTGTGGTGGGCCAACCCAAGCAGATGGATAACTCCCCATCAGAGTCAGAATCACTTATCCAAGGATTTTTGAAGAAATTGAAGGCCATGTTTCCCACCGTTCCGGTGGAGCGACAAGATGAACGCTTTACTTCCAAAATGGCATTCCAGTCCATGTTGGACAGTGGAGTGAAAAAGAAAAAGCGCAGGGATAAGGCCTTGGTTGATGAAATTAGTGCCACGCTCATATTGCAGGCATACCTTAACAGATTTTAGTTTATGATTTTACCCATTGTGGCATACGGAGACCCCGTTTTGCGTAAAGTGGCAAAGGATATCACACAGGAATATCCAAAACTGGGAGAATTGATCACAAACATGTGGGAGACCATGTACAATGCCCATGGCGTTGGTTTGGCCGCCCCCCAGGTTGGTCTGCCCATTCGGCTTTTTGTGGTCGATACCACCCCTTTTTCAGATGATGAGGAATTGTCCAAAGAAGAACAAGAGGCATTGAACGGCTTCAAAAAAGTGTTCATCAATGCCAAGATCGAAGTCGAAAATGGCAAGGAATGGGATTTTAACGAAGGGTGTCTGAGCATTCCCGATATCCGGGAAGACGTAAAGCGCAAGCCCGAAATTACCATTCATTATCTGGATGAAACCTTTACGCCCCATACCGAAACCTATGATGGACTCTTGGCCCGGGTAATCCAACATGAGTATGACCATATTGAGGGAATCCTTTTTACGGACAAACTTTCATCCCTTAAAAAACGTTTGTTGAAAAGTCGTCTCGATAAAATTTCCAAAGGAAAGATTGATGTGGAGTACAAAATGAAGTTTCCCAACATCAAAAAAGGACGTTAAAAAAATCACGGTTTGCGATAAAAACATATTTTTGCCCGCATAAATTATAATACATGGCTCTGGACAAGATTTTATCTATTGGTGGAAAACCTGGACTTTATATATTGCTGACCCAAACAAGAAGTGGTTTTGTTGGGGAATCCCTGTTGGATGGTAAGCGCGTTACCGTGGGTATCCGAAGCAACGTAAGCGTACTTTCAGAAATTGCCATCTATACTTTGGAAGAAGAAGTTCCCCTTAGGGAAGTGTTCCAAAAGATAAAGGAAAAGGAAAGTGGTAAAAAAACTTCGATCAGCCACAAAGCCGATAAAATCGAGTTGGAGGAATACTTCTTCGAGATCCTTCCCAATTATGACGAGGACAGGGTCTATGCGAGTGACATCAAAAAAATCATACAGTGGTACAACATCCTTCTGGACAACAACATTACGGATTTTGTTGAAGGGAAGGATGCTGAGGAACCAACTGCTGTAGAGGCCTCCAGTGAGGAGGAGTAATCATTCTTTTTTCCAATCCACCAACTTAGTGGGATAGTAATTGATGTCCATTGCCTTTAAATAAGGTACTTGTTGGGCCAAACGTATTTTATAGTCGTCCCAGTTCAAATGTTCACTGGTGGACCATCCTAACTCGGCAACCCCTATTATACGGGGGAAAGCCAAGTATTCCAACTCTGCACTATTGCTGATGGTTTCAGACCATAGTGGAGCCTCGATCCCTAAAATGCTTTCTTTTGGCAATCCTTCCACATAGGTTTCAGGGTCCCATTTGTATCCTTCATCCACAGGAATGTATGCCGCCCAGTGTAGTCCTAATTTGGTCAGGGAGTCGTATTGCATATCCAAATAGACCTTTACGGCAGGTGATAAAATAATTTTGGACCCGTTTTCCGCTGCTCTTATAGCATTATGGGGTTCGTTCCAAAGCTGTGCTATGGAAGAAGGATCGATTTTAGCCTGTGCGATCTCGTTCCAACCGATCATGGTCTTTCCATGTTTTTGGACAATTTTTTCCACCTTTTCTACAAAGTGGATGTAGTCGCTTTTTTTGGTGGAATGGCTTTCGTCGCCGCCAATATGAAAATAAGGGCCAGGCGTTATGGCCGCAATTTCACGGATTACATCATCCAAAAAGGCATAAACCGTATCCTTTTGGGCATCGAAGGTGCTGAAACCTACATGGGTACCGGTATAGGCTTCTACTTTTTTGCCGTTCCCGTTCAAGAAGGGATAGCTGAACGATGCCGCATTGGTATGTCCCGGCATGTCAATTTCGGGAATAATGGTGATGTGCCTTTCAGCGGCATATTGCACCAGTTCCTTATACTCTTTTTGGGTGTAAAAACCGCCTTCGCCGCCACCTACCTCAGTTGCACCGCCCACTTCGGTTAGTTTGGGCCATGATTTGATCTCAATCCGCCATCCTTGGTCATCGGAAAGGTGCAGGTGCAAAGTGTTGAACTTGTAATAGGCCAGTGCATCCATGTATTTTTTTACTTCTTCAACGGTGAAAAAGTGACGGGCCACGTCCAACATGGCACCACGATGTACAAATTTAGGTGCATCTATGATCTTTCCTGAGGGAATTACCCAGAGAGGATGGTCCGTGAGGGTATCGTTGCTTTTTTCCGGAATGAGTTGCCTTAGGGTCTGGATACCCCTAAAAGCACCGGCCGCCGTTTTGGCATTCAATAAAATGGAGTCTTTTTTAATGTAGAGTTGATAGGATTCAGGCGTTTCCAAATCGGTGCTGTCCGATTGGTTGATGTAGATCAGTCTCCCAGTGCCACCATCAGGGGAAGTGTTCACCATAAGTTCCAATCCTGTTTTTCCCTTTATTTTTTCAGAGAGAAATTTCCCCACTTTTTCAAACTGAGGGTCAATTGTACTTGTATAAATGACCGTGGCACTATCCAACCCAAAGGCAGAATTGGTGGCAATGGTCTTTAAAGGTTTGGGAATCAAAGGGGCACTGGCCAGATCGGTCTTTGGAAAATTGATTTCCTTTTTTTCGGTTTGGCAGGCTGCCAGGCAAATCACCGCAGTGAACAGCAAAATGGTTTTTTTAATCACGTTTGTTCAGTTTTAGTCTATGTAGTCTTTTAGGGTCTCGTACCAGATGTCGTACCCTTTTTTGTTCATATGCAATCCATCTTCCACAAAGATGTCCTGTTTTACTTTTCTCTTGTCCAACATGGGGTACCATACGTCCACAAAATCGACTCCTTGCAGTTCACTGGCCAATTTGCTCAGTTTTCGGTTCAATCGTCGGTACTTTCCGCGGTAGTGCCATCTTGAAATGCTTGGTTTTGCCGAGATGAGGACAATTTCCATGGTTGGATTTTTTTGTTGTAACTGAGCCAATATTCCTTCTGCGGTTCCCAGAATTTTTCGAGGTTTCTTTTTGGCGAATATATCGTTGTCCCCTTCATAGATGAACACTTTCACCGGATTGTAGTTCAAAATCAACTCATTCAGATACAGTTCCAGATCTGAAAATTGAGATCCCCCAAAGCCTGTGTTCAGCACTTGTTGATGAGGAAAACGGTCCTGTACATCGTTCCAAAATCGGATACTTGAACTTCCCGTGAACACAATGGTCGGCTTGGCCGAGTCCCAAAGACTGTCGTTCTTGATTTCAATGGTTTTCACTTCATTTTCAAAGGGTTTGGTCTGTGAAAATCCCAATGTGGAAACCAATAAAAACGCAAAAAGGAAATTTTTCATGGATGGAATGTTTTCCCAAAAATACAATTTAAGTGATGCATCGTTGACTATTCTTTCCTTTCGGTCATCCATTTTTTGAAAAGTATTGAAAAATCATTTAAATATGCCTAAAATCCAGCATGTCCTAAAATATGGGATTTGTACTTTTGACTAAAATTTTATAGATGAACGCAAGATCAGAGCAGCTAAAGGCATTGGAACGATTGTTGAACATCATGGACGAGTTGCGTGAGCAGTGTCCATGGGACAGAAAACAGACCATGCAGACCCTTCGGCATTTGACCATTGAGGAGACCTATGAGCTTGGGGATGCCATTCTGGACAACGATCTTGAGGAAGTGAAAAAGGAATTGGGTGATCTGTTGCTCCATATCGTATTTTATGCCAAGATCGGTTCGGAGACGGAGGACTTTGATATTGCCGATGTGGCCCATGGCATTTGTGAGAAGTTGATCAACCGTCATCCCCATATTTATGGTGATGTGAAGGTGAAAAATGAAGAGGAAGTAAAACAGAACTGGGAGAACATCAAACTAAAGGAAGGTAAAAAAAGCGTGTTGGAAGGTGTTCCCAATAGCCTTCCTGCCTTGGTGAAGGCGAACCGAATCCAAGAAAAGGTAGCTGGTGTAGGCTTCGATTGGGAGCATCCTGAACAGGTTTTTGAAAAATTGAAAGAAGAGTTAGGGGAACTTCAAGAAGAAGTAAAGGTCAATGATGCCGATAAAATGGAGTCTGAATTTGGCGATGTGCTCTTTTCCATGGTCAATTATGCCCGTTTTTTGAACATCAATCCAGAGAATGCGTTGGAACGGA
>JASBTS010000086.1 GCA_030148305.1 Allomuricauda sp.
CGATTGGTTTCCCAACGTGCTTTGGCCATGCAAAAGGCCTGCGAGATCAAACCCAGCACCATGGCGGCCGTTTTGGGATTGGATGATGAAATTGTGGAGAAAATATGTGCTGAGGTCGAAGGCATTGTGGTGCCCGCAAACTACAACTGTCCGGGTCAATTGGTGATTTCTGGTGAAGTGGATGCCGTGAACATTGCCTGTGAAAAATTGAAGGAAGCCGGGGCCAAACGCGCCTTATTGTTGCCTGTTGGAGGTGCCTTCCATTCCCCATTGATGGAGCCCGCCCGTGAAGAGTTGGCGGCAGCTATTGAAACCACCCAGTTCAGTGCGCCAAATTGTCCCATTTACCAAAACGTGACCACTACGGCCGTTTCCGATGCCAATGAGATCAAAAAGAATCTGATCCTACAATTGACCGCCCCCGTAAAATGGACCCAAAGCGTGCAGCAAATGGTGAAGGACGGGGCATCTTCCTTTGTGGAAGTGGGTCCAGGAAAAGTACTTCAGGGATTGGTGAAAAAGATCAGTCCAGAAGCCGAGACCAGCTCTGCCGTAGTTTCGTAAATACGGGCAAACAGTTTATCCGATTAAATAGAGATTTAAACTAATTGCTAGTGGGGGTTCCCCGCTTTTTCGTAATATTGGTAGCTCCCAAATCACCAACCTATCATGGCGCCAAGAACGTAACTGAAAAAGACTGATTAGGTAATGCTGTCCTTGTTTAAAACAACCTCTTTTATGCCTTCGACCCATATGTGTCGAGGAGGGATCCTGTGTATTCTTTTATTGGTTTTTGGTGTGGGATTGGGTTACAGTCAAGACCAGATCAGCATCACGGACGTTACATTGGCTGAGGGCGATGCGGGGACGACCGACTTCATCTTCACGGTAAGCGTGGACGGGGGCGGTAACGCCGCCGCGAACATCGGCTTCGACGTGAACACGGCCGATGGCACAGCCACGGTCGCCGACGGGGACTATGTCCAGATAACGGGAGGCACTGGCACGATCACGGCCGGGACCCCCAGCACCACGGTCACGGTGACGGTCAACGGCGACACTGATGTGGAACTGGACGAGGACTTCACGGTGGTGCTGAGCAACCCGACCAATGCAACGATCACCGACGATACCGGCCTTGGCACGATAACCAACGACGACATTCCTATTACAACGATTACAGCTTCAGATGATACGGCTACCGAACTCGGCACAACTCCCGGATCTTTTACAGTGAGTTTGAATGCGGTGAACAATACGGGTTCCGATATTGTTGTGGATTATACTGTGGGAGGGGATGCCACACCCGGTAGTGATTACAATACGCTTTCAGGTAGTGTTGTTATTTCCGATGGCCAAACAAATGCTTCCATATTGGTAACCCCAATTGACGACTCACTTACTGAATTGGATGAAACCGTGGTGGTAACTTTGGCTGCGGGTACAGGGTATACTGTTGGTACTCCGAATAATGATACAGTGACTATAGTAAGTGAAGACGATATTCAACCGGCCGGATATACTGTTATTATTAATAATGATCCGATTAATTCAGCCAATCAGAACAATGTAAGTTTCACGTTTTCCAATGCACCAACTTTCCTAACTTCCTTTGATTATACTTTTACCAGTGATGGTGATGGAAATGTGGCATCTGTTTCTGGAAGTGGAGCAGTTTTAACCCAAAACAGAACAGTTTCCAATATTAATTTAAGTGGCTTGCCTGATGGTCTTGTGACACTTACGGTAACAATATCAAATATTTTAGGCACCGAAGGAGCTCCAACAACGGATACAGCTATAAAACTTACTACAATTCCTTCAGGTTATTCGGTTAGCATTAATCAAGACCCCATTAACCAAACCAATGAAACTGCAGTAGGCTTTACTTTCTCAGGTGCTGAGGTAAATGCAGGGTATCAATATTCCTTCAGCAGTGATGGGGGCGGAACCAACGTTATGGGTTCTGGAACAATAACAACGACTAACCAACAGATCACGGGAATAGATTTAAGCGGATTGAACAATGGAACTGTGACTTTATCCGTAACCCTAAACAATACTAATGGGAGTGGAACTCCGGCTACGGACAGTGTAACTAAGGAAACGTGTTTTGCTGGTTCCGGAACACCAACTAACAGTGGTTTAGATACGGGGTTTTGTGTGGATAATTTGGCTGATTTTAACCAAGATTTGGATGATTATGTGAGCAGTGTCCCACCAGTGGGTACCGAACTCCGATGGAGTACCAACTCCAATACCAGTGTTTCTGCAAATTATTTGGCTTCTAGTGTGGTCACTTCTGCAGGCACTTACTATGGATTTCACTATGACGCGGTAAACGATTGTGCCAGTCCAAATGCATTGCCAATTACATTGACCGTCAATGTGGAACCCAATGCAGGAACCCCTTCCAATGGAGGAGCGTGTAACAGTTCCACGGATGGGATATACCTCATTGATTTGGATGATCGGTTGACGGGCGCCGATGCCGGTAACTGGTCAATCTTGACCACCCCAGGAGGATCTTCGGCTGTCATCAATGCAGGGAACATCGTGAATTTTAACGGCCAACCAACAGGAAATTATGTGTTTACCTATACTACGACGGGAGCAACATTGCCTTGTGTGGATCAAAGTGTCAACGTAACCATAACGGTAAGTGATTGCTCCATTCCTTGTGATGCAGGGAGTTCCGCCCCAGGATTTAATGGTACCGATACCACCCTTGAATTTTGTGATATCATCGCAGTGGATTTGAACGATTATGTGTCCAGTACGGCTCCAACAGGTAGTGTGCTTACCTGGAGCGTGGATGCTGACCCTTTAGTAGTCGATGCCCATATCGGCAGCTTCGTGGAAGGCCCCGGTACCTATTATGGTTTCTTTTTTGATGAAACGAACAATTGTGCAAGTCCAACTCTGGATTTCACCTTGATTCGCAACTTTACCCCTGTGATCAACAGTACGGATGCCGGGGAACCTATTTGCGGGCAAGGTACGGCAACGCTGACCGCTTCGGCTACTGTGGAAGATGAAAGTACTATTACCTATCGCTGGTATGATGCCCCAACAGGCGGCACTATTTTACAAACCGGGAATACTTTGGTCATTAACAATTTAGATACCACAACCTCTTATTACGTTTCGGCTTCGGCTAACGGCTGTGACTCAGAAAGAGTGGAGGTGATAGCGGTTGTGAACGATACCCAATCCGCAGGAACCGCTACCAATACTATTGCCTGTAACGTACAAGGCAACGGAGGACCAAATATTATCGATTTGGATGATACCCTTACCGGGGCCGATGCAGGGACCTGGGCCTTGGTTACCGACCCTTCCAGTGGAGTTTTGGTAATCGGTTCGGACAGTACGGTTAATTTTGCCGGTTTGCCCGATGGGGACTATGTTTTTGAATATACGACAACGGGAGCCGTAGCACCTTGTACCAATGCTTCGGTACAAGTAACGATATCGGTGAGCGATTGCATGGTGGATACCGATGGCGATGGACTGTTGGATACCGAGGAAGCCACATTGGGTACCAATCCAAACAATCCTGACACCGATGGGGATGGATTGACGGATGGTGAGGAAGTTTTGGTCGTTGATGACCCGAATACCACTGCCGTTCCAGAAAATGCTACCGATCCCTTGGATGCCTGCGACCCTTTCTTGACACCGGATTGTAACCCTGAGGATATTGACTTGGCCGTGACCAAGGAAGTGGATAGGCAGGAAGTGTTGTTGAACACCGAGATCAATTTCACTATTACCGTGGAAAACCTGACCATGGATAGGGTTTTGGACATTGTGGTGAACGATTTGCTGGCATCAGGGTTCAACTATATTTCGCACAACGCGTCCAAAGGAACCTATGATCCCGTAACCGGGGAATGGACCATTGATGAGCTTACAGCGGAAGAGGTGGTTACGCTGCGGATCACGGTAACTGTGGTTACTGCGGGTCAATTGCAGAATACGGTGAACCTAGCTTCCAGTTTCCCGAATGATGGAGTTGCAGCCAATAATACCGATTCCGTATCGGTGACAGTGAATGAGAGCCAATGCAAAGATCCAGGAACCATTTGTACCATATTTTCACCCAACGGGGACGGAATCAACGATACCTTGACCTTGGTGGATGATGATTTATATCCGCAAAATACTTTTGAGGTGTTCGACCGTTATGGAAACAGCGTCTTCCAGATGGATGGATATGATAGTTCATGGGACGGAACGGGCAAAAACGGGGAATTGCCCAAAGGAACCTATTTCTATATCCTGGATCGCAACGGAGATGGTACGGATGTGGTCAAAGGGTGGATACAAATCATTAGAGATTAGACAATGCCAAAGAAATTCGGTTTAACGATATATAAGATTTCGCTTTTGATGCTTTTATTGGGTGTTGGGACGCTCCATGCCCAAAAGGAGCCACAGTACACCCAGTATATGTACAACATTGGCAGCTTTAACCCCGCTTATGTGGGCACTGTGGAAAGTCCAGAAATCATTGGTCTGTATCGTGCACAATGGGTGGATATTGAAGGGGCTCCGACCACCATTCGGGCAGGGGCCAACATTCCCTTCAAAAATGAAAAAATGGGATTGGGGGTGAACATCATCAGCGATCAATTGGGTCCATCTACCCAAACCTATTTTGATGTGGCCTATTCCTACCAGATTCAGCTTTCCAATGATACCAAACTGTCCTTTGGATTGAATGCAGGGGGCTCCTCTTTGAACATTGATTATTCCAAAGGTAGTTTTGAAGATCCTTCGGACCCTTCACTGTTAGGTGATAAGTATAGTAATTTTTACCCAACCGTTGGGGCCGGATTGTTCCTCTATCATGAAGAGGATTGGTACCTTGGGTTGTCCGTTCCAAACTTTTTGACCAATGCCCTATACAATGATGAAGTGTCCACGATCGTGGAGGACAATATGCAGTTCAATGCCATTGGGGGGTATGTGTTCCAATTGGGGGACAGGACGAAGTTTAAACCGGCTTTTTTAGTGAATTACCTTCAGGGTGCTCCGGTAACAGTAAACCTTTCTGCCAATTTCCAGTTTATCGATGCCTTGACCATCGGTGCTTCATACCGATTTGACAATGCGGTGAGCGGTTTGGCAGGCTTCCAGATTTCCAACGGCATGTTCATTGGGTATTCCTATGATTATGCCATTAACGGACTGGGGGAGTATAGCGGTGGTTCCCATGAGGCAATCTTAAAATTCTATATAGGTCGAGGCGGATTTGGCACCGGCAACAAAACCAAGAGCAATAACAAGAATACCAAGAACAAAGGCAAACAGATTGATTCCCCAAGATTTTTCTAACATGGTTCCAATAAAAAAAATAGGGTCGGTACTTTTCATGTTCGTATTGGGCATGGTGATTTCTGTTGCACAAACCAAAAAGTCCAAAGGGGATCTGTTCTTTTTCCAATATGAATATCAAAAGGCGGTCAATGCCTATGAGGCACAGCTGGCCAATGGCACTTTGACACCCAAACAATTTTTGAACCTGGCAGATGCCTATTTCCAGACGAATAATTTTGAGAAAGCGTCTGAGGCGTATCTCGATCTTTATAAGCGGGATACCCTTATGGACGGGCATCATTACAATAAGATGCTCCAGAGCTTTTCCAAGACAACTGATAAGGAGCGAAAAACAGCCTTTTTGGCAACCATGTCCAATGATTTTCCGAAGGAACTGATGGAGAACATGGACTTCAACAATCAATTGTTGCAGAGTGCGTCCGCCAATTCAGGATTGGATTATGAAATATTCAATTTGGATGGAAATAGTCCACAAACCGATTTTGCACCAACATTTTATAAGGAAAAACTTCTCTTTTCCAGCGGAAGGCAACAGGATAAAAAGATGAAGTATGAACCGGGTAATGAGGGATATTTCAATTTGTATGGGTCTACTTTGCAGCCTGATGGACAGATTACCGCCATTCAACCCTTTGATCAAGTGACCAGTTCTAGTTTTCATAAGGCTACGCCCTACTATTCCACTAAATTGAACAGTGTATTCTATGTACTTTCCAATACCCAAAATGGGGAAATGACCTTTGATGATAATGGAAAAAATGCCCTCGCCATAGGGATGCAGAGGATTGGGGGCGCTTTTCAGTTGTTGCTGAAAGACTTGAGCACTTCATTCTATTATCCTTTTTATGATGATGCCACTGGCAAACTCTATTTTGCTGCGGATTTTGAGGATGGTTACGGTGGTACCGATATCTATTTTGTGTATACCACCAATGGTCAGGTCATGTCCGCACCCATCAATTTGGGTCCTAGGATCAACTCGCCAGGCAATGAGATTGCACCTTTTGTTTTTGAGGACAGCTTCTATTTTGCTTCGGATGTTTTTTACGGACTCGGGGGAATGGATATTTATAAGGCCAATATAGAAAAGGAAGGTTTCGGGATACCCATCAACTTAGGAAATGGAATCAACACCGAGTACGATGATTTTGGCTTTGTGATCCGAAATGAGGGCGAAGGGCTGTTGGGCTATTTTGCCTCTAATCGCCCCGGTGGTAAAGGCAAGGATGATCTGTACGGATTTAAAGTGGATGAAAAACCGGGGTTGAAGACAATTACTTTCAAAGGAAAGGTGGTTAAACCTTATGGTCGTGGTGAGGCTGTTGCAAAAGCAATAGTACGACTTAGGGATGCCAGCGGTCAGATGTTGTCCGAAACCTATTCCGATGAGGAAGGAAATTATCGTTTGGAAATTCCATGGATCGATACAGTGGTGCTTGAAAGTACTGCGGACCGTTATTCCACCTTCAAAAAAAGGTTTTCTGAAGACGATTTAAAGGAACTGCAAAATAGTGATGCTTTCAATATTGCGTTGGAACTTTATGACGATTTGGTAGAAGAAAAAGAAGGTCAAAAAGTGGTGAAGTTGGATAAGTTTTATTTCGCCAACAGTGCTACCCAACTTACCCCGGAAATCGATGCACAATTGGACAAGGTGGTGTCTTTTATGAACGCCTTCCCCGATGCCCAGTTAAGGATTGAGACCTATACGGACAGTAGGGGAGGTAGCAGCACCAATTTTACGCTAACCCAAGGCCGCTCAGATGCCATCAAAAAGTATTTGGTGAGCAAAGGCGTGCCTGCCACAAGTATTTTGTATTCCATCGGGTATGGGGAGGATAAAATATTGAACAACTGTACCAACGGGGTGTTCTGTATTGAGACCCTGCACAAACAAAATCAGCGATCTTTGATCGTGGTCCTAAACGACAATGTCCTTTTCGATTAAATCAAATCAATAGAATCCAGCAATAGTATAGCGCAAACAGGGAAAGGAACACCATACCGGTATAGGTGAGGATCCTTAGTCCCAGTTTGGGTCTGTATTCCAAAGGAATGTCTTTGCCCATCACCGTTTTTAAGTTCATCCAACCCAATAAAGGTGCCAAAACAAAAGATACAAAAGTGGCTAGCGCAACAAGATTGCCCATATTGGCGCTGAACAATATAATGACCATCCAGTTGATTAAGGTCATTGCTATTACCGTTACGGCAAAAGCATTTTTGTTTTGAAAAAGGGATTGTTTGGGATATAGTTTTTGTAGGATATCCACACTAACCCTAGAAATGGCGTCATGGGCCGTCATGCAGGTACTGAACATGGTGGCGAATGCCGCCACGGCAATGAAAAAATACGCCCAATTGCCAATATGTGTGGTGAACAAGTTCACCAACTGGTCCGCGAAGACCACAGAATTACCGCTCAATTCCGTTCCCGTGCCATAGAGGGTCATCCAGCCGATGATCATGAAAAATACGGCCAATAGGGCCGTTAAAATATAGCCTACATTGAATTCTTGGATAGCAATCTTCAAGGTAGGTTTGTTTTTCATGGTTTTCAAGTTCTCCATTCCCCACATGCTTACCCACCCCGAAGCTTCCACTGCGGTAGGCATCCATCCCACCAAACCGATAAGGAATAAAATACCGGCCCCATTAAAAATTTCTGGACGTTCGTAAGTTTCAGAACCGGGAACGGCCCCTTTTTGCAACACCATAATGGTAGTAATCAACAGAGCAACGAAGAGAATGGTAATTACGGCCTTTAACGATTCTTCCAAAAAGCGGTACTTCCCAACGATCAATAACAAACTGATGAAAATAAAAAGTCCCAAGGAAATGGTCCCGGCACTCATGTTGGTGATATGGAACAGGTTCATGAACAACCCGGCGGTGACCACATAGAGTGCGGCCAAAATGGTAAAAGTGCTGATTAGGGTAACAAAAGCGTAGATCCACAAATAGGTCTTGCCCATATTCAGGTACCCTTGGATCAAGCTTTTTTCGGTAACGGTGGTATATCGTATTCCGAACTCAAAAAAAGGGTATTTGAACAAATTGGCCAAAAGGATCGGGATGACCATGATCCAACCGTATTGTGCCCCTGCCTTGGTGGAGAGCACCAAATGCGAAGTGCCAATGGCCATACTGGCAAAAAGTAGGCCAGGGCCGAGTGCTTTTATTAACGCTTTCATCCCGCTTGTTTGTTAATTTTCAAGCGGGAAGATATGTTTTTTTGTTCAAATTCCAGAGGCAGCTATTCTTGTCGACCTAATTATTTTTTATCCAAAAGAGCTTCTTCGAAAAGGTTAAAAATTCGCGTGTATTCGTCGGTCCAGCTGCTGGGTTCCACAAAGCCATGTCGCTCCACGGGGTAAAGGGCCATTTCCCAATTTTCCTTGCCGAGTTCGATCAAACGTTGGGAGAGTCTTACCATATCCTGAAAATGAACATTGTCGTCCACCATGCCGTGGAGGATCAACAGTTTTCCTTTCAAACCATCCGCAAAATAGATAGGTGAACTTCTTCTGTAAGCCAGACTATCCGTTGCAGGAGTGTTCAAAATACGGGCGGTATACCCGTGATTATAGGCGGCCCAGTCACCGACAGATCTGATGGCCCCACCTGCACTGAAAGTTTCAGGAGCATTGAACATGCCCATCAACGTGATGAATCCGCCATAAGATCCTCCATAAATTCCAATTTTGTCCGAATCAATGCCGTATTTGTCCATTAACATTTTGGCTCCATCCACTTGATCGGAAAGGTCTTTTCCGCCCATATGGCGATAAATTCCGGTACGCCAATCTCGACCATAACCCGCACTGCCGCGATAATCGATATCCAAAACGGTATAGCCGTTGTCTACCAACAAATTGTGGAACATATATTCCCTGAAATAGGAACTCCACCATTTATGGGCATTTTGCAAGTAACCGGCACCATGCACAAAGATAACGGCAGCCTTGTTTTTCACGGATGTTTCGGGCTGATATAGCCTGGCATATACTTCGGCACCATCTTCGGCCCGAAAGGTGATAATTTCAGGGTCTTTCCAATTGTACGCCTCAAAAGCTTTGGTGCTCGAGTGGGTCAACTGTACGGCTTTGGTTCCTGTTTTTGTATACAAAGGGTTTTCCTGTAGGTACAGTTCCGTGGGTTTATTGGAGTAAGAATACAAAATGGCCATTTGTTTTTCATCTGGGGAAAGCACAACATCGTTACTGCCGACCATGGTTGTCAACTGTTCCCACTTCCCACCTTTCAATGGCATGGAATAAAACTGTCGGTCCCCCGGGTGTGTCTTGTTCGAACCAAAATACCATCGGGTTTCATCCTTGGAAATGAAGGGGTCATAAATTTCAAATTCCCCGGAAGTCAAAGCCTTTGCTTTTTTGGAATGGATGTCCATGGTATACAAATGGGCATATCCCGTTTTTTCGGACATGAACCAAAACTCTTTGTCATTGGGCATCCAGCCTAGGGAACCGCCTCCCCATCCGCTAATGCCAGGCCCAGCGATCCAAGCCTCATCATGTTGGCGATCCAATTGTTCCACTTTGCCGGTTTCTGGGTCGAGTAGAACAATCCATCGATCTTTGTAATCGTTGGCTTGAATGTCCAAAATAGCCTTGGTGCCATCGGAGTTCCATGTGGGTCCATTGATGAAACCGATCCGATTATCATTTTTATAGGCCTTGTCCGGATAATCCTTGGTGTATTCCGGTACATAATCCAGTCCCTCCAAATTTTCCAAGGTAACCGCGTAACTTTCTCGTTTGGCCACATTGTACACGAACATTTCATATTTGGTAGGTTCGTCACCAACCTTGGATCGGGTATTTTGGTCTTCTGTATACCCTGATTCAGTAACATAGTGCGGTACAATGGTCCCCTTGGTCTTGGGTCTATCCGCTAAAACATAAGTGATATATTTGCCAGAAGGTGATATTTCCAATCCCATGACTGACTTGCTACCCGTTTCCAGAACCAACGGTTCTAGGGTTTCCAATTTTTTGCTGATGGCCTCCCCGGCATCTTTTTTGGCTTTGCGTTCGCTCAACACATCAAAAAGTCCCAATTGGTCTTGATATAGAAATTCATCTTTGGAATCCCTTTTTTCCTCTTTGTCCTTCGCCTTTACAAAATGGGTCATTTGCTCTGTGGTTCCGGTTGCCATGTCCCAAACATAAAGCTCATCATCTTTGGTATAGGCAATTCCTTTTCCATTATGGGTAAAATGGGGGTTGTTTTCCCTTTCCTGTGTTTTTGTAATGGGGGTGGATTTGTAGGTGGCCACATCCAATAGGAAGATATCGCCATTTTTGGCATAAATGGCCTTGGTCTTATCTTGGTTATAGGTTAGCCAGGATGATGGTAAGGCATTCGCAGATAAAAAATCCACTTTTTTGATATCTTTTTTTCCTGTTGAATAGGCATAGAGCGAGTCACTCATAGCACCATCGGGGTTCCAATCAAAATATAGGGTACTTCCATTACTGGACCAGTAGTGGCTGGATGGTAAGTGTCCCACAAAGTCATCCCCTTGCATGATGTCCTTGATCTTTAGAGTGGAATTGTTGCCTTTTTGGGCCAATAAACTGTTGTATGTCAGTAATAAAAGAGCGATTAGAATAAGATGTTTTCCCATTTTGGAATAAAGGTTTAAAGTTGGTTTGATTCCTATGTTTTCAAATATCGGGTATTTTGCCGAGTTGCAGCAGTAATGGGTTTGTTCAAATTATGTTAAATGAAAAATTACGGGAAGGTTTCTTTTTTTGTCCATTTTAAAAGTATCTTTAAAATCTACAAGGTTTTGTTGAATCTTGTTTTTTAAAGGTTTGACTTTTCAAACTGTCAATGAAATGTTTTTAAATCACTGTCAAATAACTACTTACAAATAAAACCAGTTTAGCCAATGCAGATTATTGAAAATTCCACTGTTTACGATGCCATCATCGTGGGATCGGGAGCAGGGGGCGGAATGGCGACCAAGGTACTGTCAGAGGCGGGCCTGAAGGTCGCCGTTGTAGAGGCAGGGCCCTTTTTTGACCCCGCCCTTCCAGAGCACCAGACCCAATTGAAATGGCCATACGAAAGCCCAAGGAGGGGTGCCAGTACCCGTTTTAGACCTTTCGGGGACTTCGATGCCGCCTATGGGGGCTGGGACATCGAAGGGGAGCCGTACACCCAAAAGGACGGTACGCAGTTTGAATGGTTCCGTTCCCGGATGCTTGGGGGCAGGACCAACCACTGGGGAAGGATTTCCCTGCGTTTCGGTCCAAAGGATTTCAAGCACAAGGATGTGGACGGGCACGGGGACAACTGGCCCATCAGTTATGACGATATTAAGCCGTATTACGATAAGGTGGACAAGCTGATCGGGGTGTTCGGTACCAATGAGGGACTCCCGAACGATCCCGATGGTTTCTTCTTGCCACCGCCAAAACCAAGGTTGCATGAGTTGTTCTACATCAAAGGGGCAAGAAAGAGCAACATTCCGGTATATCCGGCCAGGCTTTCCATGTTGACCAAAAAGCTGAACGATTACCGTGGCGTATGTTTCTATTGCGGGCAGTGTAACCGAGCCTGTCAGGTGTATGCCGATTTCTCGGCCGGGACCTGTTTGATCTTCCCTGCCCAGAAGAACGGTGGCCAAGTAGACCTTTTTGTGAACTGTATGGTACGCGAGGTCACCACTGATGCCGAAGGAAAGGCAACAGGGGTATCCTACATAAACAAGGAAGATAGAAAGGAATACAAACTGAAGGGTAAGGTAGTGGTACTGGGAGCCTCTGCCTGTAGTTCCGCCAGGATCCTTTTAAATTCTAAAAGCAAGCAACACCCAAACGGATTGGGGAACAGCAGCGATGTTGTTGGGAAATACCTCCACGATTCCACCGGTGCTGACCGAGCTGGGTTTATTCCCGACTTGATGAACCGAAAAGTCTCTTATAACGAGGATGGCGTAGGTGGTATGCACGTGTACTCGCCATGGTGGGGCGATAACTCCAAACTGGATTTCCCTCGCGGCTACCATATTGAAGTATGGGGCGGTATGGGCATGCCCAGCTACGGCTTCGGGTTCAATGCGAACGAGTTCAACAAGTTCTTCGGGACCAAGGTCGGAGGTTATGGCGATGTACTGAGAAGCGACGCCAAGAAATATTACGGTGCCGTGGTCGGTATGGCCGGTCGTGGAGAATCCATCGCCAGAAAGGAAAACTACTGCGAGATCGATCCTACCACTGTGGATGAATTTGGTATCCCGGTATTGCGTTTCAATTATAAATGGTCGCAATTCGAGATCAACCAGGCCAAACACATGCAGGACACCTTTGAGGAAATCTTGATCAACATGGGTGGCGAGCCACTGGGCAAAAAACCGGGCAAGGAGACCAACTATGGCCTTCATAATCCTGGTAACATCATCCATGAGGTGGGAACCACCCGAATGGGAGACGACCCCAAGACCTCGGTGACGAACAAATACCAACAGTTGCACGATGTGGACAACGTGTTCATCGTGGATGCCGGGCCTTTTGTATCGCAGGCCGACAAGAACTGTACCTGGACCATTTTGGCCCTTTCCATGCGGGCCTCTGAATATATCGTTGACCAGTTGAAACAACAAAACATATAAGTGATGGATAGGAGAAAGAGTTTAAAATCGATCGTATTAGGTTCTGTTGCCGGTGGACTGGCGCTACATGGGTGCAAGCCCAGTGCGGAGACCGAGGAATTGGTGGAGTCCCCGAAAATGACCTATCCGGGCAGGGTTCCTTTGGAAGAGGAACTAATCGCCGAATTGCAGGCAGAAGAATTCCTGAATCCACACGAAGTGGCCACGCTTACTATTTTGTGCGACCTTATTTTACCGGGAAGCGAACAGTTCAAGGCGGCCAGTGATGCGGACGTGGTTGGGTTCATCGAGTTCATGGCCAAGGACAATCCACGTTACCAGCCCGATTTGCGTGGCGGGTTGATGTGGTTGGACCATAAATGTAATACGGAATTCGGGAAGGAATTCAAGGACTGTACCGTGGAAGAACAAAAGAGTGTTTTGGACCCGATTGCCTTTTTCGACCCAGAGGTCCCCGGTGATGAGAGACCGTTCGAGGTGAATTTCTTCTCGTTGGTGAGGAACCTGACCATGACAGGTTTTTATACGACCAAGATCGGGATCGAGGAAATCGGGTATAAAGGAAACATGCCCAATGTTTGGGACGGGGTACCCGATGATGTTTTGGCCCAACATGGCGTTGCCTATGAGGAAGAATGGTTGGCCAAATGTGTGGACCAGAGCAAACGTGGCATCAAAGCCGAATGGGATGAACATGGGAATTTGATCACTTAGGTGATGTTGATCATAAAATAAAAAGGCCGACACTATAGTGTCGGCCTTTTTTGTTTTTTATGTCTTATTTTATTGTATTTCCTCCAAAAGATATACATCGGCCGATCCCGATACGTTTAGGACTTCACCTGTAACGTTTGCTACGGCATCAACAACAAAGGAGTAATTAAGTGTAAGGTGGTTGTCCTCCGGGTCAAAATTGAAATCGGTATACTCAATTTCCGAGGTGCCATCGGTGTTGGATTGAAACAGGCCGTCGAGGATAAAATATTTGTTGTCCGAACTAATTACAGGATGTTGTTGAATATAAACTTCCGAATAGTTAATCGCCTGGGTTGCTTCCCCGAAATTTGAAACTTGGATATAGAAATGGATAAAGTTTCCATTGAATATATCGTCTGGCGAGCTAAAAAAGCGTGTGAACTGTAAAGCAACATCCTTTTCCAAATACAGTATATTGCTGGAATAGGTTTCACCATTGGTTTGTGTGAACTTAAAATCAGCAGCATAGTCTAACATCTCGCCATCTGGTCGTTTACCGTTCAATTGGAGGGTAGCGTGCCCATATTTTGTCAGTTCTTCAAAACCGATTCCATTTGTTCCGTTTGTCCCATCGGTACCATCTTGTCCGTTTGTCCCGTTGACGCCATCTATACCGTCCATACCATCTTTCCCGTCATCACCGGAGCAGGAAATTAAGGTCATCCCCACTACAAGGGCCACCATGCCAAAAAGTTTCATTGCTTTCATATCAAGTTGTTGTTATATAGGTTTTTATGGTGCTGTAATTAGCTCAAAAAGGTTTATGTCTACTGTACCTGAAACATTTAAAAAATGACCTGAGTCATTGTTAGCTCCTTCTACAGCAAATGAGTAATTGAAAAAAAGGTGGTAGCGATCTTCTGGATTGAATGTGAGATCTGTGATTACCATTTCGGAGACTCCAGTGCCACCCGATTGATATTCATCATTAATCATAAAGTATTTATTGTCAGTATCTAATATGCCATGTTTGATAAAAACTACAATAGATTGAATACTTTCTGATTGTTCCCCCAAATTGAGAATAGATACTTCCCAATCGACAAAGTTGTTATTAACGTCTGTATTCGGAGTACTCAAATATCTTCGGAAATTAAAAAAATACTCTGTATCACTTCCAATTGGTGTAATCTCAACAATATTGTAATCTTCCCAATCTTCAGGATCATTTGGGGTAAACAAAAAAACCGAGGATTCCACAAAGGCATTTTCATCAGGCCTTGTACCGCTAAGTTCTAGGGAAACCGAGCCATATTCAGCTAACGAATTGATTCCAACCCCGTCCTCCCCATCTTGTCCGGCTGCGCCTGCCTCCCCAGGTGCTCCATCTTGTCCAGGTGCCCCGTCCTGCCCGTTGGCCCCGTCTTTGCCATCCAATCCATCAATGCCGTTGATGCCATCCTTGCCATCCTCAATGGAGCAAGAGGTAAAGGTTAATCCTATACAAAGGATCGATAGGCCGAGTAGTCTGTTCAGTCTCATGATTTTAAAGTTTGGTAGTCTAAGGTAGTGGGGGCATTAAACGGATATGATGGGAATTGATGGATAAGTTCTGCCAATTGATGGATGCCACGTTGCAATTGACAAGCTTTTTCCTTGGGATTTATCCTTTGGTCGTGTGAAGTGGGTGTGCGGTATAAGAAAATTCCCTATTTTAGAAGAAATGGTTCCCCGCCACTTAAAACTGCATCCTATGGCTTTACAATTCTTGGGGAACAAGACCCAACGCTTTTATTTTCAGGACCAAGGCGAACGCAAAAGCTACGTACTCATTTATGGGGACGAGGTGGAACCACTCCAAGGCAATGCCCCGACCGCAGGCTATACCCGAATCAATTACAGGGGAAGGGATGGGGAAATCAAAAATCCATCTTTGGTAAACAAAAGAAGCCTCGAAATGTATTTTTTGGACGTGGGCCAAGGCGATGCTGCCTTTGTGGTGACGCCCAACGATACCAAAATCTTGGTAGACGGTGGCCTTCGCGATCGTGCCTTGGGGTTCATCATTTGGAAGTACCGTTTGGACATCCCCGGCAATACCGTGACCATAGACCATATGTTCCTGAGCCATGCCGATGCCGATTATGTGGAAGGGCTCATTCCCCTTATCGAACATCCGCAAATAACGGTGAACAACATCTATCATAATGGTATCGGGCTGTTCGATTCCGGTTTCAATACCGACTTGGGCAACGAAGTGAACGGAGAACTGGTGACCAAGCACAGTACCTTGGCCGACCTGAATGGATTTAATTTGAAGGGAACCTTTAAAAAATGGGTCGATGCCATCAAGGTCAGAGGTATCAACTACCATCGGCTGGACAAATCCACAGGTATCCTGAACATTGGCGACCCGAACATCCGTGTGGAGATTTTTGGGCCTATCCTTAAACCTAATGGAGCTTTTGAATGGTTCGGGGGCAAGTCGCATACCATCAACGGGCATTCCTTGGTGTTCCGGATGTCCTATAACCATGTCCGTACTTTTTTCTCTGGCGACCTGAACATAGAGGGGAGCGGACTCTTATTGTCCCAACCCGATGGTGCCCTGAACGTGAATGCGCATGTGTTCAAGGCGCCCCATCACGGCAGCCATGAGTTTGACCCCAACCTGTTCAAGGCGGTAAACCCGATGGTTACCGTGGTGTCTTCTGGTGAGGTGCCCGATCACGGGCATCCCAGGGCCAAATTTTTAGGGGCGATCGGTAGGGCGGTCCGCGGGGAGGAACCCTTGTTGTTTTCCACGGCCTTATCGGCATTGTTCGTGGATGATGAGGATGCGGAGCATGTGGCGGCCTCCAACATTATTGAACCCACTACTTTGGGCGACTTGGATTTTTCCCTATCGGCCTCCAATACAGTGGCGAGGCGCAGGTTTAAAAAGATATTACCGGGCATCATCAACGTGCGTACCGATGGAGAGTACATTTATGCCTACCGACGTGTGCAGATGGGCTACCAATGGGAGTCGTATAAGATGCGGTATGAGAATTAAATGAATAGGGATAATCTAATGCTTTTACCTATATTGAAGGGTTGAACGGCAAAAGTATAGAGATGGAAATTGAAACCCTTATCGAGCAACTGGCAGGAGAGAATAGTGATGATGACCAAGATTTGGGATTGCCCTTTCCCATACACCGCGCAAGTTTTCCCCGTAACCATGTGTTGACGCGCTATGGCCAAATTGAAACCAAAGGCTATTTTTTGAGAAAGGGGATTGTTCAATGCAGTGTTCAAAAAGATGGGGAGGAACGGATCATAGATTTTGTTTTTCCCGGCAACTTTGTAACCGCGTATAATTCTTTCGTTTTGGATACGCCTTCGGATATTGAGGTGTCTACTCTCAGCGAATGTGAGGTGGCTTATTTTTTTAAGGCCGATGTAAAAAAGAGGTATGAAGATTCCTTGATCGCGAATAAGCTGGGAAGGTACATCAAAGAAAAGGTCCTTATGGAAAAGTTGCGAAAGGAAAAAGAGCTTTTGACCAATTCAGCAGAAGAAAACTATAGGGAACTTTTAAAAAACAGACCAGAGGTAATCGAAAATATTCCCATCCATAAGATTGCCAAATATTTGGGGATCCACCCCGAAAGTCTGAGCCGGATCAGGGCCAGGGTCATTTCCTAACCCAAGTCAATTTCTTCGAGGGGCATCGTTACTATTTTCGACCTAAAAATACTAAAGATGAATCTTGACAGAAAACAGACGTTATTCGTAAAAACTCCTTTGCTGATAGGGGGAGCCATTACCTTGTTCATTGGTATAGGGCATATTTTTATCCCTGCCATGGGTTATGAAGAGTCCGTTTCACAATCCATGCAACCCGCCATTCGGGACCATTTTTATTATTTGGCCACCTATGCGATCTGCAGTTTTTTGTTGGCATTCGGGTTGCTCTCCATCTACTTTTTAAGAACCGGACCTTCCCGGCACACCACTGTGTTTGCTACCATAATGGCCTTGGTGTGGATTACAAGGATGGTTTTGGAGTTCATATATCCCGTTGAGGTAAGGATATTTATGTTGGAACATCCACACGAAGTACTCAGCGGAGTGATATTTTTAGTTGCTCTCTTGTATGTAATTCCTTCGGTGTATGGTTGGATAGAGAGTTGTCTAGTAACCAAAATATAAAAGATAGGTTGTAATGACATTTATAGAATATATGGAACTGGAAGAAGGGGAAAGGATTGACCTTTTGTATAATTATGGCAATCATGTTGATACCATCAGAACTGCCGATACTGAATATCGATTGTATTTATTATACTCTTTTTACGTTGAGGTTTTAATTGATGTGAAAGGTCTTTTTACCAAGCAAATAAATACCTTCTGTGAGGGGTCTAGATTGTTTAAATATTCACGCTTGTCTTAACTGTGAATGTTACATATGTTACAACTAAAAACAATGTAGTCCCTAAACATTAGTTGTTGCCAAAGGGATCTTTTTGTGTGATGGATTCCTTTTGTTTCTTGTAGTAGTTCATGTAATCTTCATACCGTCTGACATAAATACGAATCCCATAATATATACTATAACCTATTCTGAACTTTGTTCCAACAATCTCAATCATAATGGTTTTATCGGGATTTGACATATCATAACTACCATTTTGAAAGTCGTACACAATTGTTGGGTGGAGTTTTTCAAAAAACCTTTCATAACCTAAATCTTTGAAATATTGGATTACATACTCCTCATTATTTTGGAAATCAACGTAGTTTCTCTCTCCTAAATCCTTAAACACAAGTGAAACTAGTTTGTTGTCATCATCATAATTAACATCATCTGGGTTAAGGAAGAAGTACTTCTCATTTAATTGCATCATAATGCTTTTGTCATTCTCCTTAAATATTTTTTTCACTTCTTTTTTGGTCATCCCATAGTCCAAATCACCATATAGAGTCTGGGAAAATATTGTTGGTACAATGCTGAAAACAAAAAGAATAGTTAGTAATAAGTTTTTCATTCTAAATTTGATGACTGTTATTAAAGATTAATTTTGAACTTTAGAAATTCTTTCAAGAACACTTTGGCAAAGTTCACCTGTGTCTTGCATATCTTTTGACAGTAGATTTAGAACTAAATCCTCATAATCTTGTGGCCTTTTTAAACCGAGTAAGGAGCAAATATTTGAATTTGCAATGAGAGATTTTCTTTTGGGATTAAAGAAAGTTAACAATTGAGTATAGTCTTTTTTTTCTAGGATATTGTTATAATGGATGTTTATGTCATTTTCCATTTTGTCCAACTCAATATGTTGTAACTTTTTTTCGAAATTATATCGTAATCCGCCAATGTCGCCAGAATCAATTGATTTTAAGTCAAATAGTTCTTGACGTAAGACTTTTTTAAAATAGATTTTCTTTTGAGTCTCCAATTGTTGCTCAAAAAAAGCAAACAGATTTTTTTTGACTTGTAATAAAACATCATCATCTTTTTTGCTCATGTGAGAACATGCTGCTTTAATTATATCCTCCACTAAGAAAATATTTTCCACCTCCCCATATTCTAAAACCCAAATATCTTTTTTATTCAATTCCTCAATTTCATGGTCATGTTTTGCATCTCTATCAATAAGGCCAAAAACATCTAATCGGTGAAATTCTCCTTGCTCTTTAAAGGCTTTTGTATTGTGAATGACTTTTTCGCAACTTCCTAAAGGTTTAATAGTATAATCCGAAAGGACAATTTGGTAGAGTCTTTGGTCTAAACTACCCTCGCTACCTTCAATAAATAATATGGGCTTACGGCTTCCTAAAATCTCCAAATAAAGGCGTTCAGGAATGGGGGAATCATCGGGTAAAATTTCATAATCCCAAATGCCTGATTTGTATGACTTAGTCCATATTTTGAGAGCCTGAGTTCTTTGAGAGGCGAAATCAATGTTGTGGGTTAAGTATATAAATGAACAGTCTGGCCTTTCCATTTCTAGCAAATCATAAAACTGATTAATAATTGACTGATGGATATGCATTTCCGGTTCATCAATAATTAGTATGGAATTCTTTTTGGCACATAACACTTCGCCAATTAGATAAAAAATTACTCTTTCCCCATCACTCATTTCAGATGCATTGTATTTAAATCTTTCTTCATTTGGATGGGTGAAGATTTGGCCTGCTTCAATAATAAGTTTTCGATGAGGTAGAACTTTTTCCCATAGAATCTTAATTCTATCCAACTTTGACAATGTTTCTTGATCTTGCCCTTGTTTGATTTTTAATGCATGGTTGTAATCTTCCGTGAAAAGTAGGGTTAAGAGTTTATCAAAATCGTTCAACATACCAGTAATCGGTTTGTCTCTGTATTTGAAATTTTTCCAATTAATGAAATATGCTTCATCGGTAGTGCTTGGATGATATGCGCCAAACTTGAATGCTTTCTCTGCTTCTTCAATACTTGCTGAATGAGAAGACTCTGGCATGGATAAAGATTTTTGAGCAGATATACGATGCACCCGATGGAAATTTTTGTCCTCAATGAATGCGCCGAATCTTGTTTTACCTGAACCATTTGCTCCAACTATTACAACATTATGAACATGAATTACTTGTAAAACTTCATCTCGACTTTTTTTAGGTGGAAGAGCAAGAGAGTGCATGGAAACAAATTAAATATTAAACTTAAAACATATAGTTATGGGGAGGGTTTGCCAAGATAGCAAGTATCTTGAAATAAAAAGAACATTCTAGTATGGATTGTTACCTTCCAAGATTGTACTTGTATCTAAAAGCATCAATAAATTGAAAGATTAAGTACCCCATTAGTATTCTTCCTAAATTATCGGTAATTGTTATCACATTATAGGCGAATGAATCTCTAGTGCAAAAATTCAAATAATCGGTAAAAATAGTAGTCTTATGAGCAGGGTTAATTAAATAACTTAAATCTCCAACGCCTTTTAAAAATTCAATCTTACAGTTGTCGCCCATGGCAAAATAGAAAATCAAAAATTCCATAAAAATTAGTAAAACAATTAATATAAATGGTCGGAGCAATGAGAGACCAAATCGATTTGAATAGTAAGAGAAAATTAAAGGAATGCTCCATTTGTTATAACTTTTAAACCTCCAAATTTTCTCAAAAGATTTAAACAGTTTTTCATCTAATGTGTCCTGTTTTTGATTGTAATAAGATTTGATCAACAGGATTATATCCTTTTTTTCCTCCTTATTTGAAGGTGGAGCAATAATGGTGTTATAATACCAGACCATCTTTTTTGCTTCTATCTTCTCAATCTCATTGCCCTCAAATAAAATTTGCAACTTGGGCTTTAAGTAGGTAAGGCCTATTAAAAAGCGTCTTTCAACCGTGCCAATATGATTTAAAAAAAGGCCTTTAAAAGAATTTTTCTTTATTGTGATTAAGCATCTAGGTTGAGGTTTTATGTTTTCAATAAGTAAAGAATCAAAAACATTTTGACTAAAGTTGACGTTGTTAGATTCTATGCTTTCATAGACAACTAAACTAGAGTTACAACCTCGTATTTCTGAGTTGAGGAGTTTGGAATTTTGTATGCGAATATTTTTATACCTATTACTGCCAATAACCGTTAAATTAGAAATCCTTGATTTTAAAAGGTTAAAGTGCCCCGAGTAGGTATTTGTGCTATTCAAAGAATTAAAGTTCTTAATGATTAAATTCTTTGTTATGCACTCATTTATGTTTACCCGTGTAGAGTTGTTCTCATGAAAATTTATTGATTCAAAAGAACCACTGATTGAGAAATCAACAAACTTGCAATTGTTGACATTAAGACTCAGAATACTCAGATTGGATCGGACAAACAAGGACTGTTTTGGAGAGTGATTGCCAAAACTATGAAAATCAAGATGGAATTGAGTTAATCGATAATCGTTGTTTTCAAAAATGGATTTTAGGCCTTCCTCTAATTCAATTAAATATTGACCAGAGGCATACATATCATTTTTTGGAAAAAATGTTAGGATAAGTGTATTCTCCTTTAACTTTATTAGTTCAATGTTTAGGCAAACGTGTTTCTCGTCAAAAGAATATTCAAATTTATTTTCATCAGAATCATAAAATTCACGAAGTAATTCCGTCAAGATGTCTACATTTCTATCAGTAAGAATTTCTGTTAATCTCAATTGCCCATTTTTATAAAATAAAGTTAATTCTTTTTAAGAAAGTCGGTATTTGCAAAAAACGGGGAAAATATGGGGAATTATAAACTTAAAAATAAAAAAAAATCCCTAGTAACCAGTTAGTTAAAAGGGATTTCTGTACTCGAGGCGGGACTTGAACCCGCACGGCCAAAAAGGCCACAGGATTTTAAGTCCGGCGTGTCTACCAGTTCCACCACTCGAGCCTGGACTTGAAACAAAAAAACGCTGCAAGCAGCGTTTTTGAGCGAAAAACGGGATTCGAACCCGCGACC
>JASBTS010000226.1 GCA_030148305.1 Allomuricauda sp.
CGTTTGTTTTACTTGCATTATTCAATAATGAGGTGATAAAAGTAGTACATTTGAATACTTCATCAAACGAATGATGAGATTTTTTGCGAAATCTTTACGAATCTTGCATATTTTTTAGTGAATGAAAATATTTTCTCCCCAACAAATCCATGAAGCTGATAAATCTACAATACAAAAACAACAAATCTCAAGTGATGAACTCATGGAAAGGGCGGCAACCAAGCTCTTTGATTGGATTCATGCCCGATTGAGGGGCACCCAAGTAACCCTTAAACTATTTTGCGGAATAGGGAATAACGGCGGCGATGGTTTGGTTTTGGCCAGATTGTTACACGAACATGGGTACGCTATTCAAGTGTATGTGGTCAATTTTAGTGAAAAGCGTTCCAAGGATTTTTTATTGAACCTCGAAAGGCTGAAGAGTGCCAAACTATGGCCTGACTTTCTGAACAGTGAAAGTGAACTCCCGCCAATCTCACCGGATGATATCATTGTGGATGCCATATTCGGTATTGGATTGAACCGTGCGCCAAATACTTGGGTGGGCAATTTGATCATGCACATCAACAACTTCAGGGCTTTTGTGCTTTCTGTGGATATCCCATCCGGTTTGCCATCGGATAAGTTTCCATGGAATCCGGATTATGCCATTCGTGCCAGTTATGTGCTTACTTTTCAAGCACCCAAATTGGTCTTCTTTTTACCTGAAACTGGGGTATTTGTGAATCAATGGGAGCTATTGGATATTGGTCTGGACCCAGAATATCTTCAAACAACAGAAACCGAATTTGAACTGATCGGTAGGCCAGAAGTACTTCCCTTATACCGTCCACGGCTTAAATTTTCTCACAAAGGAAATTACGGGCACGCCATAATGGTTGGTGGGAGTTATGGGAAAATTGGTGCCGTTCATTTGGCAAGTGATGCCTGTTTGAGTTCGGGCAGCGGATTGGTCACTGCATTTGTGCCACGTTGTGGGTATCAATCCATACAAACCGCGTTGCCAGAAGTCATGGTATTGACCGATGGTGGGGAAAAAATCATTTCAGAGATTTCCTTTCCTTTTGAACCAACTGTGGTTGGAATAGGCATGGGTATTGGTTTGGATAAAATTACGGCCAACGCTTTTGGTGCTTTGCTAAAAGCAATGGAAAAACCTATGGTCATTGATGCGGATGGATTGAACATTTTGGCCCAAAATCCAAAGATGATGAAGGATGTCCCTGCGTTTTCAGTATTGACACCCCATCCAAAGGAATTGGAACGATTGGTTGGAAAATGGAACGATGATTTTGAAAAACTAGCCAAGGTGAAAGCCTATTCAACACATTATAATGTGGTCATCGTAATTAAAGGTGCTCATACCATTACTGTGTATAAGGATAAAGGCTTTGTGAACACTACCGGCAATCCGGGTATGGCCACTGCAGGTAGTGGTGATGTGCTTACGGGGATGATCACCGGGTTGATAGCTCAAGGATATCCAAGCTTGCATGCTGCTATTTTCGGGGTATACCTTCATGGATTGGCAGGAGACCTTGGTGTTTCTGATAATGGATATGAAGCCTTGAAGGCCTCAACAATCATTTCAAATATCGGGAATGCATTTATGGAATTGCTAAGGCAGTCCGAAGCGGAATCGCAGGAAGAAAATTAATCCTTGTTCTTTCCTTTGCTGTTCTTCAACCTTTTTTTTACCCAGGCCAAAGCATTGTCGAACTCAATGAAAAATTCCATGTTCTTTTTATAGAACAGTTTTTCGATCTTGAAGTTGTGCATATCAATTTCCTTCTTAGAAACGATGGCAAAGGCCTTAAGGTTGTCCAACCCCCTCACATAATTGTAAATGGTGGGGTCTACGGCATAGGAATTTTTACGCAGGCTGATATAGCCAAAATCCTTGTCCCTAAAGTGTATTTCCGATATACCGATGATTTGATAGGCTCTTTCCAGAGTTATGGTAGTACCTTCATCAAAAGAGGAGACCATGTAGTCATCATAAACTTGCACGGTGCCAATATCCAAGCGGTACTCGCGTACAACAACGGTCTTCTTTGTAGAAGTAAATTTCATTCCCAAGTGTCATTATAGTGTCTCGCTAACGAAAGTAGAAGTAAAGCGGAGTGAAGGGAAAAAATCTAGATTAAAAGCGTAAATATCGTTTAAATGGTAATTTGGGTCAAAAAAAAGCTGGCCCATGGGCCAGCTCTGTTATGTTGAAGTTATTTTAATTTTCCGTTTCGGTAGACTTCTCAGCCTTTTTAATCTTGATGGTAAGCTCGTCTTTTTGCTCGTCAAGATCCATAAAAATGCTGTCACCTTCTTCCAGTTTGGAATTTACGATTTCCTCTGCCAAAGTATCCTCGATATATTTTTGGATAGCTCTTTTTAGAGGACGTGCACCATACTGCTTATCAAATCCTTTTTCGGCAATATAGTCCTTGGCTTTATCAGAAAGTTTAAGATCATAACCAATTTCCTTAATCCTTCCATAGAGTTTGTTCAACTCTATATCGATGATCTTGTGGATATCTTCCCTTTCCAAAGGATTGAACACGACCACATCGTCTATCCTATTCAGGAATTCAGGTGCAAAGGCTTTTTTCAAAGCGCTTTCGATTACACTTTTCTGATGGGTATCGGCTTGGGCCTGTTTGGCGGCGGTACCGAATCCAACACCTTGACCAAAGTCCTTTATTTGGCGTGCACCAATGTTGGAGGTCATGATGATGATGCTGTTCCTGAAATCTATCTTGCGACCTAGGCTATCGGTAAGGAATCCATCGTCAAGCACTTGCAGGAGCATGTTGAACACATCTGGGTGTGCTTTTTCAACTTCGTCCAAGAGTATCACAGAATACGGTTTGCGACGTACTTTCTCCGTCAATTGCCCGCCTTCCTCGTAACCAACATATCCCGGAGGGGCACCTACCAATCTGGATATGGCGAATTTTTCCATGTATTCGCTCATATCGATACGGATAAGGGCATCTTCGGAGTCAAACAGTTCCTTGGCCAAAATTTTGGCCAACTGGGTTTTTCCAACCCCGGTCTGACCTAAAAAGATGAATGACCCAATGGGGTTGTTGGGGTCGTTTAAACCGGCCCTGTTCCGTTGGATGGCCTTGGCCACTTTGGCCACTGCTTCATCCTGGCCAATTACAAAACCTTTGATCAACTCGGGCAGCTTGGCCAATTTATTGCTTTCGGTCTGTGCTATTCTATTTACGGGGATACCACTCATCATGGAAACCACATCGGCCACATTGTCCTCTGTTACGGTTTCCCTGTGCAGTTTGCTTTCTTCTTCCCAACGCTCTTGGGCCGTGGCCAGATCTTTTTCAAGGCGTTTTTCATCGTCGCGCAACTTGGCGGCTTCCTCGTATTTCTGTTTTTTTACAACACTGTTCTTCAGTTCCCGAACATCTTCCAACTGGCTTTCCAGTTCCAAAATTTGCTTGGGTACATCCATGTTTACGATATGTACACGTGAGCCGGCCTCATCCAAAGCATCGATGGCCTTGTCCGGAAGGAACCTATCGGTCATGTACCTGTTGGTCAATTTTACGCAGGCCATAATGGCTTCATCGGTATAATTGACGTTGTGGTGATCTTCGTATTTGCCTTTGATGTTCATTAAGATTTCGATGGTTTCCTCAACGGTGGTAGGCTCTACCATCACTTTCTGGAAACGTCGCTCCAAGGCTCCGTCTTTTTCAATGTACTGTCTGTATTCATCAAGGGTGGTGGCACCGATACATTGTATCTCGCCCCTTGCCAGTGCAGGTTTGAACATGTTTGAGGCATCCAAACTGCCTGTGGCACCTCCGGCACCAACAATGGTATGGATTTCATCGATGAACAGGATAATGTCATCATTTTTTTCAAGCTCGTTCATCACGGCTTTCATGCGCTCTTCGAACTGACCGCGGTATTTTGTACCGGCCACCAACGATGCCAGGTCCAAAGTGACCACACGCTTGTTATAAAGGATACGGGATACCTTTTTGTTGATGATGCGCAAGGCCAATCCTTCGGCAATCGCACTTTTACCAACTCCTGGTTCCCCGATAAGTAATGGGTTGTTCTTTTTTCTTCGACTTAAAATCTGCGACACCCGCTCAATTTCCTTCTCTCGGCCCACAACGGGATCCAACTTGTTCTCTTCTGCCAGTTTCGTCAAATCCCTACCGAAGTTGTCCAAAACCGGCGTTTTGGATTTTTTGTTTCCTTTTTGGGCGGAACCTGAGCCAAAAGCGCTGTCCTTGCCCTCACCCAAGTCGTCTGGATCCCCGGAAAAGGATTCAGCTTGTGGGGAATCCACATAATCGTCGTCGCTAGTGATCATCGATTTGAATTGTTCTTTTACATTATCATAGTCCACTTTCAACTTGTGCAAAAGTTTGGTAGTGGGATCGTTCTCGTTTCTGAGGATGCAGAGCAAAAGGTGCGCGGTATTGATGGAAGAGCTTTGGAAAAGCTTAGCCTCAAGGAAGGTTGTTTTTAGGGCACGTTCCGCTTGTCGGGTCAGGTGCAGATTCTTTTTGTCTTTCTGCATCGTGCCCGAATTTGGATTGGCGGGACTCAGGATTTCCACCTTACGGCGAAGGTGTTCCAGATCCACATCCAGTGCATCCAATATGCTAATGGCCTTGCCATTTCCATCTCTTAAAAGACCCAGCATTAGGTGTTCCGTTCCAATAAAATCGTGGCCCAATCTTAGGGCCTCCTCCTTGCTGTATGCTATAACGTCTTTTACTCTGGGGGAAAAATTGTCGTCCATACGTTTCTTTTTCAGCAATTAAAATTAATAAAAGTATTGTTACCGTGGTCAAATACCGTACCCATATTCGATAAACTAGTGGTAAATGTCGGAATAAAGGTGATTTTTTTACTTGTTTAACAAAGCTTTATCACCGTGTTGGGAACCAACGTGAAATGTTGATAATTTTTTTAATAAACTAAGCGCAAAGCGGTATAAAAGCTGCTATTTTCTGTATATTGCCATGATATTTTAACCACAAAAAACAATAAGATTTTAGCATGGCGGAAGGAGAAAAGTTAATTCCTATCAATATTGAGGATGAGATGAAATCTGCCTACATCGATTATTCGATGTCGGTCATTGTGTCACGTGCCCTGCCAGATGTTCGTGATGGCCTTAAACCGGTTCACCGAAGAGTGCTCTTCGGAATGCACGAACTGGGGGTAAGGTCTACCAGCGCCCATAAGAAATCTGCCCGTATCGTTGGGGAGGTTTTGGGTAAATATCACCCTCATGGTGATACCTCTGTTTATGATACCATGGTACGTATGGCCCAAGAATGGAGCCTTAGGTACATGTTGGTGGATGGCCAGGGTAACTTTGGTTCCGTGGACGGCGACAGCCCTGCGGCCATGCGTTATACCGAGGCCAGGATGCGGAAGATTGCCGACGAGATGTTGGCGGATATCGACAAGGAAACCGTGGACCATCAGTTCAATTTTGATGATACGCTTCAGGAGCCTACCGTACTGCCCACCCGTATACCAAACCTTTTGGTAAATGGTGCTTCAGGTATTGCCGTGGGTATGGCCACCAATATGCCGCCACACAACCTATCCGAAGTGGTGGACGGCACCATTGCCTATATCGATAATCCCGACGTGGAAATTGATGAACTTATCAAACACATCAAAGCACCCGATTTCCCGACAGGTGGAATCATTTATGGTTATGATGGAGTGAAGGAAGCTTTCCATACCGGTAGAGGTAGGGTGGTCATGCGTGCCAAAGCTTCCTTTGAAGAAGTTCAAGGAAGGGAGTGCATCATCGTGACCGAAATCCCATATCAGGTGAACAAGGCCGATATGATCAAAAAGACGGCCGATCTTGTCAACGAAAAGAAAATCGAAGGTATTGCGTCCATCCGTGACGAATCGGATAGAAAGGGTATGCGAATCGTGTATATCCTAAAACGCGATGCCATTCCGAATATCGTACTGAATACCCTTTACAAATATACGGCACTTCAATCTTCATTCAGTGTTAACAACATTGCACTGGTCAATGGAAGACCACAATTGTTGAACCTGAAAGAGATCATTCACCATTTTGTGGAGCACAGACACGAGGTTGTGGTTCGTAGGACAACTTACGAATTGAGGAAAGCTGAGGAAAGGGAACACATCCTTCAAGGTTTGATCATCGCCTCGGATAACATTGATGAGGTAATCGCCATCATCAGGGCTTCCTCCAATGTGGACGATGCCCGTAACAATTTGATGGAGCGTTTCAAACTTTCTGAAATCCAGGCAAAGGCCATTGTAGAGATGCGTTTGCGCCAACTTACCGGTCTGGAGCAGGATAAGCTTCGTGAGGAATATGAAGAATTGTTGAAGACCATCGAAGACTTGAAGGACATCCTCGACAAAAAGGAGCGCAGGATGCAGATCATCAAGGATGAGTTGGCCGAAGTGAAGGATAAATACGGTGATGAAAGAAGATCCGAGATCAATTATGCCGGGGGCGACCTTAGCATTGAGGATATGATCCCGGATGAGCAAGTGGTCATCACTATTTCACATGCAGGATACATCAAAAGAACCCCATTGACCGAGTATAAGACCCAGAATAGGGGAGGTGTTGGTCAGAAGGCATCCTCTACACGTAACGAGGATTTCTTGGAGCATCTTTTTGTGGGAACCAACCACCAATACATGCTGTTCTTTACCCAAAACGGAAAATGCTTCTGGATGAGGGTCTATGAAATTCCAGAAGGAAGCCGCACTTCAAAAGGAAGGGCCATCCAAAACCTTATCAATATGGAAACAGACGATAAGGTGAAAGCCTTTATCTGTACCCAAGATCTTAAGGATGAGGATTATGTGAACAGCCATTATGTGATCATGGCCACCAAAAAAGGAGTGGTGAAGAAAACTTCTTTGGAACAGTATTCCAGACCACGTCAAAATGGTATCAACGCCATTACGGTGCGGGACGGGGATGAGTTGCTAGAGGCCAAACTGACCACAGGTGCCAGCCAAATTTTCCTTGGATTGAAATCCGGTAAGGCTATCCGTTTTGAAGAGAGTAAGACTCGACCAATGGGCAGAAGTGCTTCCGGAGTGCGTGGTATCACCTTGGCTGATGACAACGATGAGGTAATCGGTATGGTGTCTGTGCATAACTTGGAGGACGATATTTTGGTCGTTTCCGAGAATGGTTATGGCAAACGTTCCAACATGGACGATTATAGGATCACCAATAGAGGAGGAAAAGGAGTGAAGACCATTTCCATTACTGAAAAAACCGGAGGTCTTGTAGCCATCAAAAATGTAACCGATACCGATGATCTGATGATCATCAATAAATCCGGTATTGCCATCCGAATGAGTGTGGAAGACCTGAGGGTCATGGGGCGTGCCACCCAGGGTGTGCGACTCATCAACCTAAAAGGAGGGGATTCCATTGCTGCTGTGGCAAAAGTTATGAAAGAAGACGAGGCCATGGACGATGCCAGCATCTTGGATATTGAGGTGAAGGGAGAAGATGGCACGGCTATTGAAGGGGAGACCGAAAACAATGAATAATCGATAAACACTAAATAATTATTTTTTTGACATGAAGACTAAAGTTTTGATATTACTTGCCATAGGGATTTCAACGATGGGATTTGCCCAGAAGGATGAGATCAAGGCAGCTGAAAAGGCCATGAAGAGTGGAGACGCTGCAGGTGCATTGGCTGCGCTTCAAGGAGCGGCCTCAACCATTGGTTCCGCCGATGATAAAACCCAAGCACAATATTATGCCGATTTGGGTAATGCCAATTACGATTTGGCACAAAAGGGAGATGCTTCTAAATTTAAGGATGCATTGGATGCCTACAACAAGGTGATTTCCATCGAAGGGGCAAGTGGAAAGCCTAAATATACTTCAGTGGCCAAGGAAAAAATGGCCCAAATGACTGCCGATTTGGTTAATGCTGCTGTAGATGACAATAACAATCAGAGATATGCCGAAGCAGCAAGTAAGTTGTACATGAGCTACAAGCTTAGCCCACAAGACACTGTTTACTTGTACTATGCGGCAAGCAGTGCAGTAAATGGTAGGGAGTACGAAAAAGCCTTGGAATACTACAATGAACTTAAGGATGTGAACTATGATGGTAGTGATGTTACCTATACTGCCGTTAATGTTGAAACAGGTGAAACCGAAACTATGGATAAAGGCACCCGTGACCTTTATGTGAAGGCAGGAACCCATAAAGACCCAAAAGACGAAAAAAGTCCTTCCAAGAAACCTGAGGTCGTGAAAAACATCGCTTTGATCTACCAACAATTGGGAGAAAATGAAAAAGCTTTGGAAGCTTATACTGATGCAAGGGCAGAAAGTCCGGACGATGTAAACTTAGTTTTAGGAGAGGCTAATCTTTACTACACGTTGGGTGATAAGGAAAAGTTCAAAGCATTGATGGCGGAAGCTTCAGATATGGCTCCTGATAATCCAGATTTGTTGTACAACATCGGGGTGATCAATATGGAACAAGGGAACTTGGAAGATGCAAGGGCTGCTTACAAAAAAGCACTTTCCATTGATCCTGGTTACATCAATGCGCTTTTGAACCTTTCCACTACCTATATCAATGAAGGCAATGGAATGATCGATGAGATGAATGCTTTGGGAACTTCCAAAGCCGATATCGCCAAATACGATCAGCTAAAGGAGAAGAAAGACAGCTTGTTTAGGGAAGGTGCTACTGTGTTGGAAGATGCCCTGAAATCAAATCCAGATAACCAAAGTGTTCTTACCCAGTTGAAGAATATCTATGGTGCTTTGGGTGATACCGAAAACTTTATGAGAATTAAAAAGTTATTGGGAGAATAATCCGATCCAAACCAATAAAAAAGGGGCCAATTTTCGGCCCCTTTTTTTTATATGATCTTTTTAATGACCCTTAATTTGTGGGTGTACAGTTTTTCTTCCGTATTGAAGATGCCGGTATGGTCTATACGATCGATCCTAACGTGACCGTTCACATGGATGATATAGTTATCCTTCAAGATAATACCCACATGGTCAATAACGCCTTCATTGTTATCAAAAAAGGCAAGATCTCCGGCTTCGCTCTCTTCAATAAAACTAAGCGGTTCTCCTTGCTTGGATTGCGATGCAGCGGTGCGTTCCAATGCATATCCATTGATTTTGTAGACCATTTGTGTCAATCCCGAAGCATCTATGCCGAAAGGCGTTTTTCCGCCGGGAAGAAATGGTGCCTTCAAATACATAAAGGCAGTGTCAACCAAACTATCTTTGTTTTTCTGCCCTTCAAAAATATGTCCCTCGAACGTATGGTTTAATAAAGAAGCTGTTTCGGCCATGGAACCTAACAAAATAGGCAACAACATGCCATCGGCAGTGCAGATATGGGAAATGACTTCTGAAGAAATCTTTACGAAAGGATTTTGATGAATCTCTTCGTAAGCTTCTTCAGAAACCAAAATGATTTGGTTGTTGGCGACCCAACCTTCAAAATTATCAAAACCCCCACGAATCCTGCTCCATTTTTTCCGACTCTCCAGCACCTTAAAATGCTCTCCGTAAAGCAATTGTGAGGTCATTTCGGCACCGTCATCCGGATTTGTTCTAATGGGAACAATGCTCAGTGGGCAAATTCCATATTGCATTTAATCGTAATTGAATCTCTAATTCCTTTTCAGGACAATTGCCGAGGCACCTCCACCGCCATTACAAATGGCCGCTGCACCAAAAGTTGCATTGTTCTGTTCCAAAATGTTCAATAATGTAATGGTGATTCGGGCACCGGAACAGCCAAGGGGATGCCCCAAGGACACGGCCCCACCGTTCACATTAACTTTGGAATCGTCCAATCCAAGAATTTTCATGTTGGCCAAACCAACTACTGAAAACGCCTCGTTGAACTCAAAATAATCAATTTCGTCAATGGAAACGCCAGCGCGGTCCAAGGCTTTTGGCAATGCTTTCGCCGGAGCTGTGGTAAACCATTCCGGTTCGTGTGCGGCATCCGCATATCCAATAATGGTGGCTAAAGGCTTCAACCCTAGTTCAGCTGCTTTTTCCTCACTCATCAAAACTACCGCTGCCGCCCCATCATTTATTGTGGATGCATTGGCCGCCGTTACGGTTCCATCTTTGGTAAAAGCAGGTCGTAATGTTGGTATTTTATCCAAATTCACGTTGGTGTATTCTTCATCTTGGGTGACCAAAATAGGCTCGCCCCTGCGTTGTGGTACCTCAACAGGAACCACTTCATTATCAAATTTTCCGTTTTTCCAAGCTTCTGATGATCTAGTATAGGATTGAACGGCAAATGCATCTTGATCTTCCCGGCTAAAATCGTATTTCACGGCACAGGCATCAGCACATACTCCCATGGCATTTTCATCATAGGCGTCCACAAGTCCATCTTTCTGCATGCCATCCAATAAGGTCGATGGCCCAAATTTGGTACTATTTCGCAAATAAGCATAATGCGGTATCAAGCTCATATTTTCCATGCCCCCGGCCACAACAATGGAGTTTTCACCCAAAGCGATGGATTGCGCCCCTTGCATAATGGCCTTCATCCCTGAGGAGCAGACTTTGTTCACGGTAGTACAGGGAACGGTATTGGGAATTCCCGCATAAATGGAAGCTTGTCTCGCTGGAGCCTGTCCAGTACCGGCCTGAACCACATTTCCCATTAGAACTTCCTCTACCAACTCGGGTTTTAGGTTGATTTTATCCAATGCCCCTTTAATGGCCACTGCGCCTAGTTTTGGGGCTGAAATAGTCGATAGGGCACCCATAAAACTCCCAATTGGGGTTCTGGCAGCCGCTACGATCACAACTTTTTTCATATGTGCATTTTTACTCCTGCGAAAATACTAAATTTAAATGCAAAGCTCGAAAATAGCCCTTGTGCCACTTCTTATTTATATTTTCTATTTTTGAGGTCAACAGTAATATGTAATGGGAAAAACTTTGGATAACGTGTACAGGCATCAATCTTTGGTGTACAAGTATTTTCTCTATGTGGTTTCTGTTGCCCTGATCGTTTTCTTTTTCCCCAAAGGAGGTAAGTTCAAATACGAGTTCCAGAAGGGAAAACCTTGGCAATATGAGAACTTATATGCCCCAATCGATTTTTCCATCAAAAAATCACAGGAAGAAATAGCGGAGGAACAACAATCCATCCGTAATGGCAAAACAGATTATTACACTTATGATGATGGAGTGGTTTCTGAAGTAGGGCAAATCATTGAAAATGAATTATCAACCCTCTTTCAATCAGAATCTTATACATCTCAGCAAAAGCGCATTTTATCCCAAACGGCACAGGATGTGGTAGCGGAGATTTACGAATCTGGAATTTTTCCGGAAAAGCCCGAATCCAAATCTGTCATCGTTGTTAAGAACAATGAGGCCCTTCCTGTTTCACCCAATAAGTTTTTACTTGTTGAATCAGCTAAACAATTGGTTGGCGAGCGGTTTTCTGCCTTGAGAATGGTTGGCATAGCTCCTGTCATCGGAATTGTACAGAATAATCTAAAATCCAATCTGTTGTATGATGAGGATTTGACCCAGAGTGCCTTGAACGATGAACTTTCCAAGATATCCTATACTCGAGGAGAGGTGGCCCAGGGCAAATTGATCATTGCCAAAGGTGAAATTGTGGAAGCCGAGGATTTTAAGGTATTGAATTCCTTAAAAGATGAATATGAATCCGAACTTTGGCTGGGAAACAATTATTACTTTATCCTGTTGGGTTATACTATTTTGGTAGCACTTGTATTGATTATGCTTTTCCTCTTTTTGAAGCGGTATCGGTATGATATTTACAGGAACAACAATAAGGTCACCTTTATCTTTTTCAATATCCTGTTGATGGTACTGGCTACCACGCTGATGGTGAAGCATTATGAGGATTATATCTATGTGGTGCCACTGTGTATCCTGCCCCTAATTCTAAAGAATTTCTTTGATGCCAGATTGGGCCTTTTTGCCCATGTGCTTACTGTCTTGATCTTGGGATTTGTGGTACCCAATAGTTTTGAATACATCTTTTTACAGATCATTGCGGGTATCGTGACCATTTTAACGGCTTCGGAACTGTATAAGAGGGCTAATCTCTTTATTTCCGTGGGTCAGATTACCTTGATTTACATTATTGGATATTTTGCCTTCCATGCGATCCATGAAGGGAATTTGGAGAATATTGAGTGGGTCTTGTTCGGGGTTTTTGTACTGAACGGACTGTTGACCCTTTTTGCCCAACCTTTGATCTATATTTTTGAAAAGATGTTCGGTCTTGTTTCCGATGTATCTCTATTGGAACTTTCGGATACCAACTCCAAGTTGTTGAAAGAGCTATCGGACAAGGCGCCGGGGACCTTTCACCATTCGTTGCAAGTGGCTAACTTGGCCGAAGCGGCGGCCAACGAAATTGGTGCTAATGCCATGTTGGTAAGGGTAGGGGCACTTTACCATGATGTGGGGAAGATGGAGCATCCTACTTATTTCACGGAAAACCAAATAACCAGTGTAAATCCACATGATGATCTGCCGCCAAAGGAAAGTGCCAAGATTATTATTGAGCACGTGATCAATGGGATTGAAATCGCAAGAAAAAACAACATTCCTGATCGTATCATTGATTTTATAAGAACACATCACGGTACAACCTTGGTGTATTACTTCTATAAAAAACAGCAGGAACTGGACCAGGAAGCAAATGAGGAAGATTTTAGGTATCCGGGACCCATACCTTTCTCTAGGGAAACAGCCATTCTGATGATGTCCGACGCCGTGGAGGCCGCATCCAAGAGCTTGAAGAACCCGACCTTCCCCATTATTGATGAATTTGTGGAGAAGATCGTGAAGGGTCAAATGCAGGCCAATCAGTTTTTAAATGCCAATATTACCCTAAAAGAAATAGAAATGGTAAAGAAAGTATTGAAGCAAAAGCTGACCAACATCTATCATTTACGGGTGGAATATCCTGAATAACGGATACTTAAAAAGTATTGCTCCAAAAAAATGGAAAAATAGTTGCGATCTTTCTTTTGAAAAGGTACATTTGCATCCGCATTTTCAGAATGCACGTTCATAAAAAGAAATAGGAGAGGTGCCGGAGTGGTAACGGAGCAGATTGCTAATCTGTCATCGGGTAACCGATGCCTGGGTTCGAGTCCCAGTCTCTCCGCTTTTTCCAAAATACTTCGGGGTGTAGCGTAGCCCGGTTATCGCGCCTGCTTTGGGAGCAGGAGGTCGCAGGTTCGAATCCTGCCACCCCGACGAACCACTAAATAGGTGGTA
>JASBTS010000098.1 GCA_030148305.1 Allomuricauda sp.
TGCCTAGTCATTTTTCTGACCTTTTATAAACTGGTACTGGAAAAGGAAAGCATACACCAATTTAAGCGATTCTTTCTGTTGGGAGCATTGATCACCTCCTTCTTGATCCCAGCCGTAGTCTTTACCGAATATGTCAAAGTCGCACAACAAAACACTTTCACCACTACTCCGATCACAGAAATTTCAAATGCAGTAACCGGGCAAGTAGCTGCAGAGGAACCCATTTTTGATTGGGAAATTGTATTGTGGATGGTTTATGTTTTGGGTGTTATCGGATTTGGATTTCGATTTTTAAGGAACCTAGCTCAGATTAGCTTACGCATCCGCAAGAATCCTAAGTTCAAGGAAAATTTTATCACCAGGGTACTTTTGAGACAATCCCTGCCTCCCCATACCTTTTTCAACTATATCTTTTTGAACCAAAAACAATTTGAGGAAAAACATATTCCACAGGAAGTGCTCTTACATGAAGAAACCCATGCCAAGCAACGGCATAGTCTGGATATCCTGCTCATTGAACTGGCCCAAGTCATTTTGTGGTTCAACCCGATCATCTACTTGTTTAAATCGTCCATTAAGCTGAACCACGAATTTTTGGCTGACAGGGCGGTGATTAAAAAGAGTTGTGATCATTCACATTATCAAAACACGATACTGTCGTACTTATCACACGATAGCTTTGAAAAATATCAGTCGACCGGCATTGCCAATGCCATTAATTATTCATCAATCAAAAAACGGTTTACAGTCATGAAAACAAACACATCAAGAAAATCATTTGTATTAAGGAGCCTACTTGTGCTTCCACTAACGGCCCTGTTGTTATTCGGGTTTAGCGAAACAGAGGTAGTCCCCATGGTAAAAAATGTGGGTTCCGAAACATCCATTTATCCAAAATCCAACAATCTAAATGCAGCCGAAGGCTTGTCCACAAGATCAATAGAACTGGCCGGTTTAGTGGTAGATTCAGAAACCTTATTGCCTCTGGAAAATGCAACTATATTGGGGTCGGATGGGCAAATTCTTTCCAAAACCGACAACCGGGGTTATTATACAGTGGAGCTTGAAGTTTCAAACCCAGGGGAGATTTACTTTGATTTCTCCGTGGCCAAAGAAGGCTATAATTCCATTGCACAAAAGGAACATTGGGGAAACCTACAGGGCCGCATTAGTTCCGCCATGTATTTTGCCATGCGACAAAAGAAGTCAAGTGTACAGGAGTTTTCATCCTTGGTTACAAATCCTAAAAATCTGGATTACGAAACGATTCTAACGAGCTATAACAAAGTTAAAGAGGACTTTAAGTTTCATAAAAAGATGGACGAGGCCAAAAGGGGCAATCAAAATGTTTTTATGCAGGTACAGGGACAATACTATTTGGTAAGCGATAGTTGGATCAAACTAAATTCCAAGGATGATTTGGTCATGGTCGATGGCAAAACCATTGTACCAGCCTTCAAATTGAATAAAACTATCAAAAGAAATCAAATAACAGGCATGACACCCTTGGAAGCAGGCCAAGGAGCGGACTTTGCCATATACACGGTGTCTGCCCAAAAAGCCATCGATTTCATCGAAATCCACATCAATAATAATGGCAAATTATTGTTTCAAGGTAAGATGGTCCCTTTGGGGGATTTAAAGGAAACACTTTCCAAAATCAACAAGGATCTTTCCTTTGATCAACGTAAAAAAATGGTTCGTTCGGTCATACACGTAGAAGCTAAAACGCCGAAAAATGTCATCCATCAGGTGGACCAAATCCTTACGGAATACGGTTCTGCAACTATCAATATTGTGGGTCCAGAGCATTCATCACAATCCAGTGCGTCCCGCGAGGAAATGAAAGAATACAACACCTTGGCCAAAAAGTACAATGAAATGGACCGCAACCATATGTACATTCAAAAGCAAGAGGTGATGCGATTAAAGGAAATTTATGGTAAAATGTCCAAAAAACAACAGGAAGATGCAGAACCCTTCCCTAATTTTCCACCTCCGCCCCCTGCGCCAGATGCGCCTGAACCTCCTAAAGCTGTAACAGACGTAACCGTTCCTTCGCCTTCAGGTGTTGCGCCGGTTCAGGAACCAACTTCCGCATTACCTGCACCTCCACCACCACCAGAGCCCCAATCTCCTTTGGAGTATGTCAAGGAAATGGCAGCAAAGGGAGCTACCTTCATGCATAATGGAAAAGAAATATCTGCCAAGGAAGCCATCAAGGTTTTGAAAAACAATAAGAGCATCAACATAGACTCTAGAGGATCCGATAGCGGTAAACCTATCGTGAAACTATCCACGGAGCCCATCGTGATAGAAAACTAGACCTCCAGAAACCCTTAGAATGTTAAAAGCCCCTTAATTGGGGCTTTTTATGTAACAAAATTTCAGAAATCACGTTCTAATAACCTATCAATCAAAGAGAACACAATCATGTTACAACGCTTTTTTATTTTTTGCTCCGGAGCCGATACCGAAATCCTAAAAACCTGTTCCAATGGCGAACAGAACAAATATGCCGGTATTGGTGCCACGGTATTCTTCACTGCCGTCATGGCCTTCATTGCCAGCGGTTATGCCCTCTACACTGTTTTTGACAATATTTACACCTCCATCTTTTTTGGGTTGATATGGGGATTGTTGATCTTTAATCTGGACCGATACATTGTGTCCACCATTAAAAAGAGGGACAATTTTAAAAGTGAGCTATTGCAGGCCGCACCACGGATTATTTTGGCGATCATCATTGCCGTGGTCATCTCCAAACCATTGGAAATGAAAATCTTTGAAAAGGAAATCAACCAAGTGCTTCTGGAAGAAAAAAACTCCATGACCTTGAACAACAAAGAGCAATTGGCGCTTCAATACACCCCTAAAATAGAAAGCCTTAACCAGGACATTGCCACTCTGAAAGGGGAAATTGCTGCCAAGGAAGCGGAAACCAATGCCCTGTATGACACCTACATTTCCGAAGCCGAAGGCACTGCGGGAACAGGCCTTTTGGGCAAGGGTCCCGTTTACAAGGAAAAACGCGACAAACACGATGCTGCCCTAGCGGAACTCAACACCTTGAAAGAAACCAATGCCGCCAAAATAGCAGGAATAGAAGCCCAAATTGCGGCCTTGGAGACGGATTATAACACGGCGGTGACCAATTCCCAACCCGTCATCGACGGTTTTGATGGACTCATGGCGCGTATCAACGCCTTGGGCAAATTACCTTGGTTCCCTTCCTTTTTTATCTTTTTGTTATTCTTGGCCATTGAAACGGCCCCTATCATTGCCAAACTGTTGGCACCAAAAGGGGAATACGACTTCAAGTTTGAAGAGCAGGAAAGTGTGGTGGCCACTTGGGTGACCCAAAAAGTGGCGCAACGCAAACTGTTGTTGGCCACCGATGGGGAAATCAATGAAAAAATCTACACGGATATCAAGAACGAGGAGGAACTGTACCAATACAAGAAGAAGAAAGCCGAAGAACTGCTACGCTTACAGGCAGACTCCTTCCACAACGTACAGGTAAAGGGCTTATAGCCAAATTTGAGTCCAAAGCCCAATTATCTTACTACGTTATCAATGTAAAAAGGATGTCCATCCATTGGCGATGGAATTTTAACCGGAAAAATCCTAACTTCACTTATCGGTCGATATAATTCATTGAAACGAATCATATCTTTAACGATAAGTGTAATTCTTTTTTTTGGCTTCATGTAAATCATCAGTACATCCCCTGTGGTAGAAAATCAAAAAGGATCATTTGGGGCACTAATCCACAATTCCCATTTTTTTCAGGAGGAAGGAGGCATTCATGTTCTGGCAGATACCTTCCTTAAAACGGTAGTCAAAATAGAGCTCCCCGTTTACGATCTGGGCATCAAAATAATGGTTTTCCACTTGGGAAAGCTCATTAGCCAGGGTGCATAGACTCAAATCGTGGGTAGCAACCAAACCTGTGGCTCCGGAACGCACCAATTTTTCCACGAATTTTTTGGAGCCTTCGGCCTTGTCTACACTGTTGGTGCCTTTCAAGATTTCATCGAGGACCACAAAACAATTGCCTTTTTCCAGTTCGTCCACGATGTATTTCAATCGCTTCAACTCCGCATAGAAATATGAGGTTTCATCCGCAAGGGAATCCGAGGAACGCATACTGGTAAGCAATCGAACTGGTTTGTATTTTACCTCTTTTCCTTTAACGGGCAAGCCCATGTTGGCCATGACGATCTGTAGCGCCACCGCCCGTAAAAAAGTACTTTTCCCGGCCATATTGGCCCCGGTCACAATACTAAATCGGCCTTCATCCAAGAAAAAGTCGTTCAACACATTCTTTTTTGGATCCACCAAAGGATGACCCACGGCTTTGGCCTGCAAGGTCATCGGTCCATCGGTGATTTGGGGATAGGTGTGATCAGGATGGTTAAAGGCATAGTTGCCAAAGGAATTGTAGGCATCAAAATGGGCAATGGCCTCGAACCAACCTTCCATTTGCCGACCATATTTATCGATCCAGTTTTCCACTTGGTAAGCAAAATACAGGCTCCACAGGAGAAGTCCTTGCCCGAACATCATAATCAACAAGTTGTTCTGCTGATCCAACATGGCCATACTTCCACTGAACTTCTTCAATATCTTGGAGGTCTTTTCCCCGTCCAAAATCAATTTCTGTTGCAAATCCCGAAGCAGTTCCGAAGCAAACTCCCTTTGCTCCAATTCCGAAATCAGTTTTTGATATTGTTCTATGGTATCCTGGGCTTTGGACACATCTAAGGAGAACCGCAAAATGTTCTTTCCGTACCGTCCCACGATTCCAATCCCTACCACATACCAGTACAACACCACAACCTCGGGAATCCATCCGGAAAGAGCCGCAATGACCAAACCGATAGAACCCAAGGCAAACGCCGGGGCCACATATTTGATCCATTTGGGCACAAAGGCCACATGCTCTTTCAACCATTTGGAAACCACATGGTGGGGCACTTCGGGATGGGTGCCCCCTGCCAATGCCGAAAACCGTTGGCGCCATTCGGGCAATTGAGCCAATTCTTGAATAGCTTCCTGTTTTTTAGCGATATCCTTTGGATATCCATCCAATAAAAGCCCCGCAAAAACCTGACTTCCCTGTTTCAATGCCGTTCTGTTGGCATATTGATAAAAAGAACCTCTACCAAAAAGATCCAGATCTTGGGCATAAGGGTGCTCAGGCACCAGAAATTCCTTTCCATCCGGTAAATGATGAAAACGGCGAGCGGCCACTTCCAGTTCGGTCTGGTTGATGGCAATCAATCGCTCCACATATCCCTTTTGCCATTTTAGGTCACTATGGCGAGAAACGAGGTATAAAAAACCGGCCAATCCCAAAGGGAAAATCCAATACACCAAGCTGGTCGTCCACAGAAAATACATTGCCAGTCCCGTTGCCGCAAAGACAAGGAGCCGCAACGAAGCCAACAAGGCCAATTGCTTTTTTAACCGTTTGAGTTCTTCGTTATGCTTGTCCCGTTGTTGCGTGTAAAAAGCCGTTATCCCCTCCATCAGATTTCGCTTAGGTCTTTCAATTCTTGTTGCAGTTTTTTAGTGAGGCTGACGACCACCAGTTCGTAGGAATGGTCCACCAATTCTCGGATCAGCTGGGGAGGCAATTGTTCCACATATAAAGTGTTCCAATGCACTTTACTCATGTGGTAGCCCGGAGTAATGATCCCATCATAGGTTTCGCGAAGTTCTTCGGACCGCTCCGGATCACACTTAAGGTTGCATTGGGAGGGTACTCGCTCCAAGGGCACCAGGGCGAACATTTTTCCCATGACCTTGAAGACCAAGGTCTCCGCATCAAAAGGAAATTCTTCCGTTACCCCTTTTTTGACGAGGCAGTACTCCCTCAGTTCCTCCACGTTCATGATCAGATGCCTTCAGAATCGTACACGATGACCTTCTCCCACAAATCCTGACACTCCTCGATAAAGACCAAATGGGGAGGCTCCGTTTGATAAGCCGCTTGGTCTTCCGCAGATTCAAATGAAAGGATCAACGAGTAGGTAAAGGAGTCGTCCACCACATCTCGAATGGCCTTGGGCGGTTTGCCAATAAATTTGGTCTTGGCATATTGGGAATTGTCCAAAAACTTCTTCAACGAAGCCTCGAACTTGACCCTATCGGCATGGCTGTCCGGATTTTTGAACCAAAAATAGACCACATGGGCAAATGTGGAATCAAAATTACTGTCCATATCCTGTTTGATTTGTACACAACTGGAGGCGCATACAGCCACCAGAAGCAAGATTATCATTCTGATTTTCATGGTTGTTTATTCTTCTATAAATTGCTTTTCCCTGTTCGATATTTCCAAAGCGGAATAGTCCAATTTCCACCCGATGGTCTCCACGATCTTCTCCACCACAAAAACGGCCTGCAATGCTTCCTTCCGAGCCGTTTCCATCAACCCACTTTCGGGTATCTTTTGCTTGATATGTTCCTTGGCCTCTTGGTTCAGTTTAGTGAGGTCCGTGGGCGAAAAACTGTTGAAAATACCGTTCTTGATATCATAAAATTGAAGGTCTGGCTCAATGGACAAGACTTCCGGTTGTGGAAAATGGCTCAAAATGATCTTGCGTTTGTCGTTGTCCGCCTTCAGTTCCAATTTATTCAGGTCGTAACCAATATGCGCCTTCGCCTTGATCACGATCAACGCCTTCTTTTTGCTTCGGAACAGGCTCATAAAACTGTCCTTGGTGTTCTCGTAGTGGTAGATTTCGGCGAAATCCCCTTCCACGGAAACCAATTTGCACACGCTACGAATCTTGTTCAGGATGACGGTGGACTGCTGCTCGGTGATTTCCTTGCTCTTCTTCTTCCCAAAAAAGGAGTAGACCCAATACATCAATATTGCACCTAAAATCAGTCCCAAAATGCTGTCGATCACTTCGCCCATATCAATTGCCTATTTCACTCAAATGGGTAAACTTGAATCCTTTTTCATGTTTCAGTCCATAACCCATGGCCCTATCCAATGCGGAATGCGAAAATAGGATGATCCCAATGAGCTGGCATAAAGGTATTGAAAAGTAGACACCTGCCAAGTAGACCAAAATGGCCAATCCCTTATGATGAAATAGATTGTAGGTGAGGGCGCCTATCTTGTTGTTGAAAAGATAGCCGATCATGCCAATATCCGGGGCCAAGATCAGGACCAGAAACCACCACCAGGCGTAGTCCAATTGGTTGAACAGATAAATGCCCAATACGAACATGAGCACTTCCTCCAATTTTAGAACGGTCTTCATTTTTCTTCGATTTTATAGAGCACGGGGCGACTGGGACTGGCATCATTTTCAAAAGGTGCCACTTGAAGGTTTAAAAAGTAGGTGCCGTCCTTTACTTTGTTCGGCACATAGATCAGTTCCGTTATGGTAGCCTTTTCCCGAGGCTTTCCTTTGATGTTCCAAAAGGCATTGTGGCACAAAAGTGCGCCGCCATCCCGTTCCTTGTCCACCGAAGGTAGGTCGATCAACAAATGCTCCACTCCTTTTTTTACCAAAAATTGGGCAGCATCTTCCAGTAGGTAAGGCGGATTGGTATCGGAATAGTTTCGGGAGCGTTTTTCCTTGGTGTTGGGCAAGGTGCGGATGACCACGGCTTCCCTTTTTTTATTGCCCAGTGCATATTGTAATTGCTTTTCGGAAATGACAAAATCGCCCCCCATTTGTTCGGGGGCCACGGTGACCACTTCGGTCAAAAAGAAGAACTTTTTCAGTTTTTGGTTGATGGAGTGAAACCCTTCGGTGATGTGTCCCAAGCATTCCGTGTGCGTTACATGAGAATGCGGATTGAAATAAATATCGTTGAAATTGGTGGATGCGCCTTCCGTGACCTTGCCCACAAATCCATCCTCGGCATGGGGCTTTATTTGGGGCGGCCCCAAATACCATGCATTGATGTTGGCCTCCCCTCCCGAAAGGGCAATGGAGATGTCCAACGGTTTGGAAAGATCAATCTTGTAATTTTTGGAATGGTGTTTTAAGGTTGCAATCATGTAATCTGGACTTGTTGCAGTAATTAACTCAATTCCCTTGAGAAATGCAATTTAATTGTGTTTTTGATGAAGATAGAAAGGAAAAAAACGCTGTGACGACTGACAACAGCGTTTTATGAATCCGCAATACACATGTGTCCAATTCAAGTGGATTCTTTCACAGAAAAACATAACTTCACTTATCGGTCGATATAATTCATTGAAACGAATCATATCTTTAACGTTACCCACAATTGCTTAAAAAAATTATTTTTAGAGCTATTAATTTTCCAATCGGATTCTTAAAGTACAAAAGAAGCAAGTTTACGCAGATGGACTTCACTCCTACGCAACTGTTGCGACGATGGACTTATTAGCTTGTTTACGCAAACAACTAAACAAACTATTTTCTGAATTATTTACGACAATCCTTAATTTGAACATCGTATAATCTTATCAGACCTCATTAGATTATAAATAAAATCAACTTGTTTTACCATTTAGAATACTTCTATTGTTTAATAAAAGGTTGATTTCAATTATGAAAAGATTAGATTTTATTCAAAAAACAACTTTGCTAACTAGCGCTGCAAGCATCGGAGGCATCTCAATTATGAACGCACTTACTAAATCAAATAATATTAAAGAATTCAATTTCATGGAACAAAAACATCCGAACTTAGATTTAATTCATGCTTTTTTTACTGCATATAGCAAAAATGATTCTCATGGAATAAAAAAGTGCTAGATGAAAATATTAAATGGCACATACCGGGAGAACACCCTTTAAGTGGAACCAAAACTGGTATTGAGGAAGTATTAGAATATTTCAAACAACTAGGCAAAGGTTCATTCAAAGCTGAACCTATTGTTATGGGCGTAAATGACACCCATGTAATCGACTGTCATAGAAACTGGAGCAATCTTGAAAATGAAGAAAATTTAGATAACATGTCCTGTCTATTATGGAGAATTGAAAACAACAAAATTAAAGAGGTTCATAATTTTCCAGAAAACCAAAAGATTGTTGATTTGTTTTTTAAAAAATTATATGGTTAAAATATTAACTGCTTGTTCACGCAAATGGACATTACTCGAATGGATTTCATAACGTCCCAATCTGCACAATCGTAATGTAATTGTTCTCGAATCGCTACTTAATAGTTATCTAATCTGCGTAAAGAGCCTCTGCTCACTCCTATGCATCGCAAAAGTGGGTAACAAGACCTATACGTAATGTGGGCTAAGGTGATTATTCGCTGGGTTTGCGTATTTTTATGAGGTCGCAAAATCTTTTGGATTTAGCTTTGGACAAGAAAAAATAAAACTAAACCAAAAGCTTTAGCTTCGTGCGCAAACTGAAACGAAAAGTTTCCTTACCACCGCACTACGCTTAGCCTAGCCGATAAGTGCAACCTAGAAAATTGAAGGATCGATCAAACAAGGTTACTCTAACAAAAACAAATCTGCCGCAATCCCATCTGCTAAAAACCTGCCCTGCTTGGTGGTGCGTAAAAGGGCATCTTCCCAAAAAAGCAATTGCTGTTCGATGAATTTTTCCGATTGTTGGTCCAAATAGTTCGCGTAGTTCGGTCCAAATTCCTTGGCAATCTTCTCCTTGGATACGCCCCAAATGGTCCTGAGACCTGTCATCACATATTCATTGTACCGGTCGGTCACGGTCAAGGTTTCCTTTTCACTGGGCAAAATCCCTTGTTGAATCTGTTTGATGTAGATGGAATTGTTCCTGATGTTCCAAGTACGGGAATGTCCATCATAGGAATGGGCAGACGGACCAATGCCCAAATATTTTTTGCCTTGCCAATAGGCGGTATTGTTCTTGGAGAAATACCCAGGTTTCCCAAAGTTGGAGATTTCATAGTTCACAAAACCTTCGCTTTCCAATGCATCCACCAATATATGAAACTGTTCCTGTGCCTGACCGTCATCCACTTGGGGCACCGTTCCTTTTTGAATCATTTTTTCCAATGCGGTTTTGGGTTCCACCGTTAAGGCATAGCTGGAGATATGGGGCAATCCGAAATCCAAGGCTTTTTGGATGTTCGCCTTCCAACGGTCATGATCCATTCCCGGAATGCCATAGATCAGGTCGATGGTGATGTTATCAAAATGTTTTACGGCTTCCTCAATGCAATTTGAGGCCTCTTGGGCATTGTGGGCGCGGTTCATCAAGGTCAAATCTTCCTCAAAAAAAGATTGGATACCGATGCTGAGACGGTTCACTGGACTTTTGGACAGTTGGATGATTCGATTACTGGACAAGTCATCAGGGTTGGCCTCCAAAGTGATTTCTGGATTGTCTGTTACCTTATAATAATCATACACGGCTTGGATCAAGCGTTCCAATTCCTGTAATTCTAATACCGAAGGGGTGCCTCCACCAAAATAAATGGTCTCGATGACCTCATCGCCCAACTCGTTTTTGCGCAGTTCCATTTCCCGGACCAAGGCATCCACCATCGCATCCTTCTTCTTCATTTGGGTGGAAAAATGAAAATCGCACTAATGGCAAGCTTGTTTGCAAAAGGGGATATGGATGTAAATACCGCTCACTTATTTTCAATTAACAATAAACAATTTACAATTATCATTTGGTCCTTTTGGTGGTTTTGAGAATGGAGAACATGATTTTGGAAAGTTCATCCGCATCAACCATCAACTTGTGGGCAATTTCCTTGGAAATATACTCGGAATCCTTCAACAAGGACAACCAATATTTTACTTCCAAGCTTTCTTTATAGGCAATGGAAATCTTTGCGGAAAAATCGGCGTTCGAAATAGCCCCATTCGCTTCGGATATATTGGCCCCAATGGAAGTACCCGAACGCAGCAACTGTTTGGACAAAATGTATTCCTTGTTCGCGTGGATGATGGATTTGTACAGCTTGATAATTTTCAAAGCAAAGTCATATGACTTTTTCAATAACGGGTTCTCGGCTTGCATGTAAGTAGGTTTTGGGATTTTAAAGGACTATATTGTTTATTGGAAACTGCTCATTGCTTATTGTTAATTGGTCATTGACCATTGTTCATTGTTTATTGATCTTACCCGGATTCTGTTTAATGAAGGCTTCCCAACCCGTGTAGCTTTTACCCAATTCCACCTTGCCTTCATTATAAAAATGACAAACGGCCGCGGCCAGTCCATCGGTACTGTCCAGATTTTTGGGCAACGACTTCAATTTTAATACACTCTGGAGCATTTTGGCCACTTGTTCCTTGCTGGCATTTCCATTACCGGTAATAGCCATTTTTATCTTCTTGGGCATGTATTCTGTGATGGGAATCTGTCTGGAAAGTCCGGCCGCCATGGCCACGCCTTGGGCACGCCCCAGCTTCAACATCGATTGCACGTTCTTGCCATAAAAAGGAGCTTCAATGGCAATTTCATCAGGATGGAAGGTATCGATGAGTTCAATCGTCCGTTCAAAGATGAGTTTGAGCTTGGTATAGGGATCGTCATATTTTTTGAGCATCAATTCGTTCATCTGCACAAAGTGCATCTGTTTGTTGATGACCTTGATGATCCCAAAACCCATAATGGTCGTTCCGGGGTCTATTCCCAATATGATTTTTTCCGTAGCCAAATGTCAAGGGGTATTTAAAACCAGTGGAAGCCTAAACCGAAGACTTACCGGGTTGCCACGTTTCAGGGCGGGTGCCACTGTGGTCAAATCGTTCAAACGCTCGGATATTTTATGGTTGAAATCTGAAATTTCATTGAGGACATCGGTTTTTTCCTCCACGTTCAGCACCGAAATAAAGCCGTGTTCGTCCACCAAAAAATCGATATAGACCGTATCGTGCAACTCGTGGTCCACTTCAAATTTGAGTCCGGCCAAGGCTTTGGAAAAGAAATCCATCATCACACCTTCAAAACATTCCTTTTGTGCCTGCTTGGTTGCCGTTTCATCACAATTGTCAAAATGCGGATATTGGTCCACATCGTTCCAATCAATGGCCATAAGTTCTTCATTGACCAGTTTCTTGGTCTTTTCCTCCTTGGACTCAAAGAGCTCGCAACTGGTGAGCACACCAAAAAGAATGAATAAGAACAAAAACTTCTGCATAACAGCCCCGAGAATTTGGCTGAAATTACGATATTTTGAAGAAATCAGTTGCCCGCGTAGTGTATTTCCTCCTTGATCTCCGATATGCGCTTGATCGCACGTTCCTTGATGAAGGGAGTTAGATCGGGATACATTTCGAGCAAGGATTCGTAATACTTTAATCGGGTTTTGGGGTCTTTGTAATATTCATCGGCCAAGATACAGACCTGGTAATAGTTGTAGAGGTTCTCCTTGTTTTCTTCCCATGCTTTTTTATAGTAGTCCATCGACTCCTTCGTCTTGTCTTGCAACCGGGCGATGCGGCCCAAGTCTGCATACTCGTTTTCAAAGGTAACCGTGCGTTCTTCGATTGATTTTTTGATGTAGTATTGGGCACTGTCCAGTTGTTTTTCCTGAAGATATACCTGCCCCATTCCGGAATAGGCATCGGCCAAAGACCAGGGATCCATGGCCAATAGGCGATAGGCTTGAATGGCTTTTTCCGAATCATAGTTCCGGTAATAACTGAAGGCGGTGCGTTCCAAAATAAAGGGCCTGTTTTCCCCAAGTTCCAATAACCGTTCAAACCACGGTATGGCCTGCTTGTACTGCCCGTTGTTGTAATAGGCCTGGGCCTTCAAATTGATCATGGAAATATCGTCCCCATAAAATCTCAGGCCTTGATCAATGTACACCAATGCAGAATCCCGAATTTCTTGACCCACAAAATATTTGCCCAAAGCGTAGAGACTACGCAAATGGGTACTGTCTTTGGCCACCGCCTTACGGAAAGCATTGTTGGCCTCATCCTGTTTTTCCACCGATTCATAGGCTCTGCCCAGATAATAAAAGTACTCGGGGTTTTCCTGTCCTTTGGTCACCAGATCGTGAAAGGCTTCCAATGCAGTTTGGTAGTTTTTGGTCTTGAGCAGGAGTTTGCCCAGTTCAAACCGGGCGATGTCCATGGTAGGGTTCTTGGCCAAGGTTGCTTGGTATTGTGCAATGGCCTTGTCAAAATTCCCGATGGCATTGTAGGCCCGTGCTATTTGAAGACTCGAATTGGCATCCCCCACCTTCGCGTACTCGTTTATGGCCGCGGTGTAATTGCCCAAGGTATACAGGCTATCCGCAACGGACAAAGCCGATGACTGTGCACCGGCTTTAATAGATATCAACAAGAACAGAGCGAATACTTTTCTCAAAGGATTATATTATTTGAGTTTAAAGGTTATGGGGATGGAAAACACAACCTCGGCCGGTTTGCCATCCTGTTTGCCTGGCTGCATTTTGGGCAATCTTTTAATGATTCGTTCGGCCTCTGCCTCCAAAATAGGGCTTGGACCTCTTTTTTTAATATCAACAATTTCTCCTTCACCATTTATGGTGAACATGATGGCAACCCTTCCTTGAATTCCTTGTTCCTGTGCCTCTTGAGGATAATTGAAATGTTTACGAATATGATTTTGTATGCTTTCCCTGAAACATTCCCGAGTGTCAGAAGCATTCTCACAGCCTGGAAAAATAGGAGCTTCATCAACGGTGGAAAAAGGAACCCAGTTCTCATCCCGTTTATCCCACTTCTGTATCTCAGTATTGAGTTCTTCTTCATCACTGCCCTCAAGTCTAAAGGTTATTGGAATGGAAAAGGGAACTTGAACCACTTTCCCCTCGTTTCGCCCTGGTTTCATTTGGGGCAATCTTGCCAAAATTCGTTGGGTTTCCTTTTCTAATAGTTCGTGGGGTCCCTTCATTTTGATATCCACAATATTTCCTTTTGGATCTATTCTAAAAATGGCACTGACCCTTCCCTGAATTCCCTGTTCCTGTGCTGCTTCAGGATAATGAAAATTCTTGCGGATATGTTCCTGTATCTTTTCATTGAAACAGGCGGCCTTATCTTGCGCATCTTCACAACCGGGAAAAACAGGTACTTCATCCACTACTCCAAACGGGACCTCTTCTATTGCTTTCAACGAAACACTGGAATCTATTCCCTCGGTGTTTTCTTCTTTCCCCATCTCACAGGAAGTATACACCAACATTCCCAATACCAAGGGCAACAACAATACATACTTTAACTGCCAAACGGCCTTTGATCGCTTTTTTTGTAACATGACTATTCGTTTTTTGATTAGTGACTTATTAAAAAATTGATTGACAAAACTGATATGTTGTGTCTTGAACGCTTCGGATAACAACATTTCAAAATGCTCCCTTTTATCATCCTTCACCACTTGGGCATCGGCAATAAATTCGTGCAGTTCGGCCATACGGTTTTGGTACAAGTAGGTCAACGGATTGAACCAGAACACAATCCGGGCCAACTCAAAAAAGAGCAGGTCAAGGGTGTGCCGTTGTTTTACATGTACCAACTCATGGGCAATGATGTTGGCTTCCTTTTCCTTTTGGATCTCGGCACCCAAAAAGATGTCCCGGAAAAAGGAGAAGGCCAAGCTACTTTTTTGCACGGTGATTTTGTCATACTCTGGAAACTGTTGAATCGTTCCCGAGCGTTTTAATCTTCTGATTTTAAGTAGTTTATGGGCAAACCAAACAATGGACAATACACTTCCAATGGCCAATACCCCATAATACCAAGGAAAACTGGACCAAAAAGAGGTTTCGGCACCTTCGGGCGTCAGGACCACCCCATCCAATTGCGTTAAGAATAT
>JASBTS010000100.1 GCA_030148305.1 Allomuricauda sp.
TCCGGCGAAGGTGGGTCACTTTACCCGGCTTATCCACTTCATCAAAAAATATTTTTATTTGGTTCACTTTCTCAGATTATACACAACTTGTTTATATCCCCAACTTTCTTCGGCACATACCGCCTAATAGGTTGGCTATGCCCAAGTTTTGCCTTTCAAAGCAAAACCACAGTTATCTTATCGTTCAATAAATCTTTGGGGGAGAATCGAATTTAAATGTAAGAATTTTCCAGAAAAACTAAGTCAGAGGACAGATATTAACCGAATTAAATCAATCAATATCTTTTTCAAGAGGAACATCAAAATCAAATAATTCTCTAGGGTGTACATTCAAACCTTTGGCAAGCTCCATTATGGTAGATAAAGTGATATTAATCCTTCCTTTAGCATACTTGCTAATATCACTGTCGTCAAGTTTACAGCCTTTAGCGATTCTTTCATAGCTGTAACCTTTCCTAGCTCGAATTATATCTATTTGTTGCCCAAACAACATCAAAAAATCTCCCTTTTTAAACTCTGAATCCATGAATGAAAAAGTCTATTGGGATAAAGTCCAAAGATTTCGTCACAATTTTACGGGTGAATTCACCCGTAAAATGAAAAAAACACTATATTTGATTGTTGAAATTATATTTTTGCGATTCTTCGATTAAAAATATTTGAAGCTTTCGCTTAGAGTCTCGTACTAGAAAACTGGTAATTTTTATGGAAACGAGAGGATAAGTAGATTGCTCACGACCCGGGCGTGGGCTCTCTTATTGTTTCCAAGGCATACCAGTGCCTCTAGTACAGTAAGTTGAGTTTCCACGCCCAACTATTTCTTAGCGTTTTTGTTTCTTTTAGTCTTTCGGGGCATCGCCCAAACATTTGGGTTATGGGAAACTTATGGCAGCTTTTTTTTGTAGGGTTCACACCGTGTTGTTGTCCTGTTTTTGGGACAGCACATTCGGTGTTCGATATCCTGTTTAAAAAGAAGCCTAAGAACCCGATCTAATCCCTAGGCCACTGTTGTGGGATACACGTTACACTATTTTCCGGTTCACGATATCCTTTAGTCCCACAATCAACGACTACACTTTTTTTGGGCAATCGGACCATTCACGTAACCAAGGTCTTTTTTGGATAAGGAATCCTATTTCTGGGTATGTTTTTGCCCGGGCAGGATGGCCAATGTCCGAACCTTGATGTCCTTTTGGAAGTTACAGCTTTTCCGTGACTTATGGGGCAGTGTGGAGAATAACTAACATTTTAATCACACGACTCAATTTTATGCAACATTCAATAACAGGCATGCGCAGGAGAATCCTGTCGATGCTCCTATATGTCTTTTTCATGCCCTTTTTTACATTTAATGTGCAGGCGGGCACTGTCTTGGAACCACCACAAGCCACCGTTTCCGGCACCGTGACCGATACTTCGGGAGAGCCCCTGGCCGGGGTGAACCTAGTGGTAGAATCCAAGCATATTGGTGCCATGTCCGGTATGGACGGTTCCTTTTCCATTACTGCAGATCCTACCGATATACTGGTCTTTTCCATGGTCGGTTTCAAGACCCTTACCGTGCCCATTGGGGGTAGGGAAGAGATTTTTATTACCCTGGAGGAAGATGTGACCCAGTTGGGGGAAGTGGTGCTCAATGCGGGTTACTATACCGTCTCGGAGCGGGAACGCACGGGGAACATTGCCACGGTCAAGGCTGCTGTGATCGATAAACAGCCCGTGGGCAATCCCTTGGCGGCCATGCACGGGCAACTATCCGGGGTCAACATCGTCCAGAATACCGGTGTGCCCGGAGGTGGGTTTTCCGTGGAGGTACGCGGGCAGAATTTTATCAATGGGGTCACCGATCCCCTCTACATCGTGGATGGGGTGCCCTTTGGTTCCCAGTCACTAGGTTCCGATGATGTGTCCGGGCAGATATTGGGCGGGAACATAAGTCCGCTCAATGCGATCAATCCCAATGATATTGAAAGTATAGAAGTGCTCAAGGATGCGGATGCCACGGCCATCTATGGTTCCCGTGGGGCCAATGGAGTGGTGCTGATCACCACCAAAAAGGGAAGGGTGGGAGAGACCCGGTTCAAGGCTGAAATTAGCAATACGCTCGGTGGGGTCTCCAACTTTTTGGAGCTTTTGAACACCGAACAATATTTGGAATTGAGAAGGGAAGGCATTTCTAATGATGGCTACGGTGCTTTTTTGGAAGACCCATCATTTGATTTCTTTTGGCCCGATATAAAAAGTTGGGATAATACGCGCTATACGGACTGGCAAAAAGAATTGATCGGCGGTACGGCCTATCGCAACAATGTACAAGTATCGGTTTCCGGAGGCAGCCAGTCCACACAATTTTTGATAAGCGGAGGCTACCAAAAAGAGACCACTGTCTTTCCCGGGGATACAAACTATAAAAAGGTATCTGTGCACAGTAATCTAAACCATCAATCAGCTGATGATCGTTTTAGGATAAACCTCTCCACGATTTTTACTGGTGAGAACAACCAACTGCCAAGAACCGATTTTACATTTAAGGCATATACCCTGGAACCAAATGCACCAGAGTTATACGATGATGAGGGCAATATCAATTGGGAGAACAATACATTTGATAACCCTTTGGCCTCTTTGGAAGAGGAATATCAGGTAAAACTGAATACCCTTATTGCCAATGCAGGAGTGTCCTATAGGGTATTCCACAATCTGGAATTCAGTGCCAGTTTAGGTTACAGTACCTATACACTGGAATCTTATGGGACATTGCCCAGTTCTGCCAGAAATCCCAGTCTTGGGTTCACTCCGGAAAACTATTCTTCCGTTACAACCAATAATTCCAAACGTCAATCATGGATAGTGGAACCCCAATTGAATTGGGACAACGAGTGGGACAGGGCTAAATTTAGGGTATTGGTCGGTGCAACGTTTCAAAGGGAAACAACCCAACAATTTGTTCAAAAAGGAACCGGTTTCCCCAACGACAATCTGATACTTAACTTATCGGTAGCGGAAACGTTGGAAATTCTACAGGATGCAGACAGTGAGTATAGCTACCAAGCCTTTTTTGGGCGTGTCAACTTCAGTTGGGACAACAAATACATTCTTAACCTTACCGGGCGCAGGGATGGGTCCTCCAGGTTTGGACCGGGAAAACAATTTGGGAACTTTGGCGCAGTTGGCCTTGCATGGCTGTTCTCCAATGAAAACATCTTTGGTGACAATTCCCTATTGAGTTTTGGAAAGTTGCGTGCCAGCTACGGAATAACCGGAAGTGATAATATAGGCGATTACAAATTTTTGAACACCTACAATATCACAGGTTTTGATTATGATGGGACAACAATAGTGGAGCCTACGGGGATTTTCAATCCATTGTTTGGTTGGGAAGAAAACAAAAAGTTGGAAGCCGCTTTAGAGCTTGGGTTTTTCAATGATCGGCTGTCATTGAACACCTCTTGGTATCAGAATCGATCTTCAAACCAACTGATCGGGATTCCTATGGCGGCAACTACGGGGTTTTCAGAGTTGACCGGGAATTTTGATGCCACGGTCGAAAACACGGGATTTGAGTTCGATTTACGAACGATGGCTATTCAAAACAAGAATTTTAAATGGACAACAACCTGTAATATCACTATACCCAAAAACAAATTGATAAAATTCGATGGACTGGAATCTTCCACATTTGCCAATAGGTTTATCATAGGGAAGCCATTGACCCTTGTAAAACTCTACAATGCATTGGGTGTTGACCCAGAAACAGGGATCTATCAGTTTGAAGATTACAATGATGATGGGGAAATCAACAAGCCCAATGATAATCAATGGGTGGAGGATTTTGCCCCAAGGTTTTATGGAGGAGTAGGGAATACATTTAGCTATAAAAACCTTACCCTCGATTTTTTCTTTCAGTTCAAAAAACAACGAGCGTTCAACAATTTAAGGTGGAGGGCGACACCTGGGTTTAGAGGTAATGCTCCGGTCAGTTTGCTCGACCGTTGGCAACAAACGGGGGATACCAATCCATATCAACTGTCATCTGGCGGGCTTTCTCCCAGCATTGGCCCAAGCGACCTTAATCAAATAGATAGTAATGCGGCAGTGTCCGACGCTTCATTCATTCGTCTTCGGAACATTTCTTTGAGCTATAAGGTCCCAACGAAAGGAAATGCTTTGGATATCAATGTATATCTACAAGGGCAAAACCTTTTGACCATTACCAAGTATGATGGCCCGGATCCCGAGCAACCATCAAGTATTGTATTGCCCCAATTGCGACAGTTCACACTTGGACTTCAAGTAGGATTTTAACTTATAATACAAACAAGATGAAGAGAAATGAAAATAGCAAATATAAGGTGCAACGATTGGCATTTTTGAAACGGTTCCCATTTTTGGTTTTAGTGGCCGCCATGTTCGCTTGTTCGGATTTTGTGGAGGTAGATCCTCCAAAAAACCTATTGATTTCGGAAACCATATTTAATGATCCCGCAACAGTGGAATCCGCCTTGGCCAATATCTTTTATAAGATCAGGGAACAAGGCATGGTTTCGGGAAGAGCGGGTTTGACTTCAACAATGGGTATTTATAGCGATGAATTGGACTATTATGGTTTTGATGTCAACCTTCTTCAATTTTATAACCATAATCTGTCGCCCTCCAACACCACTGTTTTGAATTGGTGGCGCAGTGCCTATAATGCAGTGTACGCTGCAAATGATATTATTGCAGGGGTGGATAACTCATCCATATTGACCCTGGAGGAGAAAAATCGATTTAGGGGGCAAGCGTTATTCGTTAGGGCCTACATACATAGTTTGTTGCTTAGCATTTATGGTGATGTCCCCTATATCACGACTACCGATTATTTGGAGAACAATTCGGTGTCACGTTC
>JASBTS010000103.1 GCA_030148305.1 Allomuricauda sp.
ACCATTTCCCCGGGAAGGGTATACAGAAACGAGGCCATTTCGGCACGTTCCCATTGTTTCTTTCACCAGGTGGAAGGCTTGTACGTGGACAAGAACGTTTCCTTTGCCGATTTGAAGCAGACCTTGCAATACTTTACTTCCGAAATGTTCGGAAAATCGAAGATCAGGTTGCGCCCCTCCTATTTCCCGTTTACGGAACCCAGTGCTGAGGTAGATGTGTACTGGGGACTTGAGACTGAAACCGATTACCGTATGACCAAGGGTACCGGTTGGTTGGAAATTATGGGTTGTGGAATGGTAGACCCCAACGTACTTAAAAATTGTGGTATCGATCCCGAAGTATACTCCGGGTTTGCCTTTGGAATGGGTATAGACCGAATTGCCCTGCTCTTACACCAAATATCCGATATCCGTTTACTCAGCGAAAACGATGTACGCTTTTTGGAACAGTTCAAGAGCGCCCTGTAGACCAACTTGATGAAAAAGGATATTGAAATTCCCGTTGCAAAGGATGTTCAAATTGCAGTAATTCTGGAGTGGAACGATGAATTTCTATCCAAAGATTGGAACGTTTATCTGATCAATAACAGCAAGGACACTATTGAAATGGCCATTGTGGTTTCCAAAGGTTTTGATGGGGATGTAAAAACTTCCACTATGCGCCACGGCATTGGTGCAATGGAACCAAAGTCATATCGAAAAGTCGAATTGCTCCAAGAAGATGTGTTGGCATTGAACAACGAGTTCTTCGTTACCTTTTTCAAAGAAAACAAATTGTTCGAAAAAAGATTTCTATTTCCCAAGCATACCATAACCGAAGAAAGTCTTGCCCCCATTCCAATTTTAAATCAAGAAGGGATTCTTTCCAATAACTGATTTCACCCAACAACAATTTATTTAACAACAATTTATTTAACACAAATTTAAGTTCGTTTGGTTTTGTTTGTTCCGAACCAACATTAATTTTGCTCCTTCCAAAATACTCCTATGGAAAAAACGAAGGAAGAAATTATTGAAACCCTGGGACTTCATTTAGAGGAAGAACAAAATCTGCCTCCTTTGGCCGCCAGGATCTATGCCATTTTGGTCCTGACCAATGAAGATGGGCTTACGTTTGAAGACTGCTTGGAAAGACGTGGGGCCAGTAAAAGTTCTACTTCTACATCCCTGAACCTGCTGCTCAAGATGGACATTATCACCTATTTTACCAAACCTGGGGACCGAAGACGATATTTCACCTTGGCCAAAAAGAAGACTTTTTTCCTCACCAAACTTCAAGAATATCTAAAACGCCTGGAGACCGAAAAATCCGTAATCACCTTGGTCATGGACTATCATAAGAAACATTCGCCCAAGAAATTTGAGGAAGGTAAGGAAAGAACGGGCATCTATCTGGACTATATGACCGGAAGCGAGGAACTCCTTCAAGAAGCCATTTCGCAATTCGAAGCCATAGCACAACGAGAAAATTGATCACCCAACGATAAAACCCAACAAAAACCCTAACAACGTTAGACCATACATGAAAACAATCAAGTCAATTGTAGTATTAGCAGCCATCACAGTGCTCATGTCCTGTGGCAACAAGACCCAACAGCAAGCAGCTGCCCCAGCTCCATCACTAAAAGTGACGCAGCTGAAAAAAGAAGACTTTATCATATTCAATACCTACTCCACATCCATTCAAGGGCAACAAAATGTTGAAATCTGGCCAAAGGTTTCTGGATTTGTACAAAATATTTATGTGGAAGAAGGGCAACAAGTAAAAAAAGGGCAATTGTTGTTCAAACTGGAGACTCAGACCCTTTCACAAGATGCCAAGGCCGCCCAAGCTTCTGTTAATGTAGCTAAGGTTGAAGTGGACAAATTGGTTCCATTGGTTGAAAAGGGCATCATCAGCCAAGTACAGCTGGAAACTGCCAAAGCCCGATTGGAACAGGCCAAGAGCAACTACAACAGCATTGCTGCCAACATCGGCTATTCCAATATTGTGAGCCCCGTAAATGGTTATATTGGGGAGATCCCCTACAAAGTGGGTGCCTTGGTGAGCAGTTCCATGGGGCAACCATTGACCGTGGTATCCGACATTAGTAGTGTACGTGCCTATTTTTCCATGAACGAAAGGGAATTGCTACAGATGAAAAAACAAATGGCCTCTACTGGTACCGGAATTTCCACAGATGCCCCCCAAGAAGTGGAACTGGTCATGATCAATGGTGAAACCTACCCTCAAAAAGGAAAAATTGCCATGGTGAACAACCTCATCAATTCCACCACCGGAAGTGTGACCTTGAGGGCCGATTTTGACAATCCCGATCTATTGTTGAGTTCAGGAAGTACCGGTACCATCAAGATTCCATCGCAGTTTAAGGGTGTTTGGGTAATTCCCCAATTTGCCACGGTAGACCGTCAGGGAACCAAAATGGTTTATGTGTTGAACGGTGACAATACGGTAAGCAGCAGACCGCTTTCCATAGTGGCCCAAACGGATTCCCAATTCATCGTATCCGAAGGATTTGAGGATGGGACAACTCTTGTAACCGAAGGAGTCTCCAAATTGAAGGACGGACAGACCATCACCCCAGTTAACTAACTATTCCAACAATCTCATAAGAACAATTATAATATGTTCCAAAAGTTTATAGATCGTCCCGTACTGTCCACAGTAATATCCGTGATCATTCTGATCTTGGGTATTTTGGGGCTCAGTGTTCTCCCCGTAGAACAATATCCGGAAATTGCTCCCCCCACCGTTCAGGTAACCGCCAACTATACCGGTGCCAATGCGGAAACCGTACTAAAAAGTGTTGTGGTCCCCTTGGAGGAACAGATCAATGGTGTAGAGGGAATGACGTACATGACCTCATCGGCCAGTAATGATGGTGCCGCCAATATCAGTGTGTTTTTTGCCTTGGGCGTAGACCCTGACATTGCTGCGGTGAACGTTCAAAACCGTGTGGCAAGGGCCAATAGCCTGTTGCCACAAGAGGTGATCAACACGGGGGTAAACACCCAAAAGGCTCAAAACAGTGCCTTATTGTTCTTCTCCATTTTCTCCAAGAACAAGGATTATGATGCCACCTTTGTGGAAAACTACGCCAAGATCAACTTGGTCCCCAAATTACAAAGGATCAAAGGTGTAGGCAATGTGAACGTGTTTGGTGCCAAGGATTACTCCATGCGTATTTGGATTTCTCCAGATAAAATGGCCGCCTATAATTTGGTTCCTTCGGATATCCAGGCCGCTTTGAGCGAGCAGAACCGTGAAGCCGCAACCGGTAAAATCGGGGAAAATGCGGATGGTATCTTCGAATATGTGATGAAATATAAAGGGCGTCTTTCCGAAGTGGAGGAATACGAGAACATCATCCTAAAAACAACAGATGATGGTGGTTTTCTTCGCTTGAAAGATGTGGCCGATATTGAACTGGGAGCTTTCAGTTATGTCAGGAAAAATACTGGTATGGGTAATCCTGGGGTTGCCGTGGGTGTTTACCAGACCGCGGGTTCCAATTCTAAGGAGATCATTGATCAAATTGAAACCATTTTAACGGAGGCCAAAGGGGAATTTCCAAAAGGATTTGATTATGTCATCCCCTTCAATTCCAAGGATTTCTTGGATGCATCCATTGATCACGTGGTGCAGACCTTGATCGAGGCTTTCATTTTGGTGTTCATAGTGGTATTCCTTTTCCTTCAAGATTTTAGGTCTACCCTTATTCCGGCCATTGCCGTACCCGTTGCTATCATAGGAACCTTTTTCTTCCTGGAAATATTTGGGTACTCCATCAACATGTTGACACTTTTTGCCATGATCCTAGCCATTGGTATTGTGGTGGATGATGCCATTGTGGTGGTCGAAGCGGTACATGCCAAGTTGGAAGAAGGTGGCAAATCGGCCAAAAGTGCCACCAAAAAAGCCATGGGCGAAATATCTGGTGCTATTATCTCCATTACCTTGGTAATGTCCGCGGTATTTATTCCTGTATCCTTTATCCAAGGTTCATCAGGGGTGTTCTACCAGCAATTTGGTATCACTTTGGCAGTGGCCATTTTGATTTCGGCCGTGAACGCCTTAACATTGAGTCCCGCTTTGGCTGCTCTCTTCTTAAAACCACACGATCCGGAAAAGGGACATAAATCCAATTTTATGGCCCGGTTCTTCAAGGCATTCAATATTGGATTTACAGCCATCACCAATAAATATACCAACGCTGTTGGGCGTTTAGTGAAACGAAAATGGATTACCGCGGTATTGCTACTGGCCTTCACAGGTCTTGCCATTTATCTCTTCAAAACAACCCCATCAGGATTTGTACCCGATGAGGACAGAGGAATGATCTTTGCCAACGTAAGTATGCCTCCCGGAACCACTATTGAAAAGACCGAGGAGACCATCATGAAACTGGATTCCATTTATGAGTCCATGGACGTGATCGATGCAAGGATGAGTGTGGCCGGTTTCAGTTTGCTGAACAGGGTAAGTGCGGGATCCTATGCTTTCTCCATCATGAAATTGAAGGATTGGAGCGAACGAAAGGAAGATTCACTATCAGTAAATGCCACCATGCAGAAATTGAATGCCATTTCTGCAAACTTCAAAGATGCTCAGATCATCTACTTTACCCCGCCCAGTATCCAAGGATTTGGTACCAACTCTGGTTTTGAGGTGCAATTGCAAAGCAAAGGGGGTGAAGATTGGTTGTCCATCAACGATGTGAAAAATCAATTTTTGGGTGCCTTGAATGCTCGCCCCGAAATCCAGTACGCCATTTCCCAATTTGATCCAGGGTTCCCTCAATACAACCTTGACATTGATATAGAAAAAGTGAAAATGGCAGGTTTCACGGCAACGAACATTTTCAACGCGCTCCAAGGATATTACGGAGGTATCTACGCCACAGACTTTAATAAGTTTGGTAAGCAATACCGTGTTATGATCCAGGCCAAGCCCGAAGATCGTGCCAATGAGAATTCCCTAAACCATATTTTTGTAAGGAATGCCAGCGGTGAATCGGTAGCGGTTAGCCAGTTTGTGACGCTAAGAAAAATCTATGGTCCAGAGGTAGTGGAACGTTTCAACTTGTTGAGTTCTGTGAAAATTTCAGGGGTTCCGAATGCTGGCTACAGTACCGGTGATGCCATCAACGCCATTGAGGAAGTGGCCGCCCAAGTACTGCCAACCTCTTATACCTATGATTATTCCGGACTTACCCGTGAAGAGAGCAATGCAGGTTCACAGACCATTCTCATCTTTATTTTGAGTTTGGTGTTCGTGTACTTCTTGTTGAGTGCCCAGTATGAAAGTTATATTTTGCCACTTGCCATTTTGCTTTCCCTTCCCGTGGGAATTGCTGGTGCCATCCTTTTCATCAACTTGGGTGGTTTGCAGAACAACATCTATTTCCAAATTGCCATCATCATGTTGATCGGTCTGTTGGCGAAGAACGCCATCTTGATTGTGGAATTTGCCCTTCAACGACGACGGGCGGGACTATCCTTGTTCGATGCCGCTGCTGATGGGGCAAGGGCAAGGTTACGCCCTATTTTGATGACTTCC
>JASBTS010000111.1 GCA_030148305.1 Allomuricauda sp.
TTAGATGAAGATCTGACCAATCTAGGAGTGTTGGGAGATGTAAACGAGCCCTTGCTGGCACGGGCACTTCAAGAAATCTCTGGCGTTGGTGCCAAAAAGGATTTTACGGTGCAGATGAAGGCCGAATCGTTTACCTCTTCAAGGATACAAACTCCGCTGAAGGATAATATGTATCTGGACAAACCATTGCCAACAACATTATCGATACAATAAAAAAAGCGGCCCTTGAGGCCGCTTTTCATTTCTAAAAATTTAGGTTCATTCCTATCCGAAAGTTTCTTCCTCTTGTTGTGTACCCCACAATTTCAGTGAACTTTTCATTCAATAGGTTTTCTGCATTCAAGAAAACATTCAGTTTATTGGGAATCAATTCATGTCCCACATAAAAATTCACCAATGAAAAGGCATCCAAGGACACATTGCTGAACGTCATGAAATCGGTGTCCAACCGTTCTCCGGTATAAGCATAGATCAATGATAAATTGGTGGCTTGCCCCAACTGGTATCCCACGGAAAGATTGGCCTTATGTTTGGGAATCCGAATGGCATTGTCACCTTTTCGTTCAGTAAAAGTATAGTTGGCATCAACACTCAAGGATTTAATGGGTAACCAAGTAGCCTCTACCTCTACCCCATTGGCATTGATCTCATCCGCCAAATTAATGCTGGTAAAATTCACATCATACCCGATGGTGTTTTGCTCATTTCGGTCAAAATATACCGTACTGAACCGCAGTTTGGTGTTCAACTTAAATTCCAGACCTCCTTCAATGGTCCGGTTTTCCTCTGGCTCCAAATCCGGATTGCCACCAAAGGCCCCGAACAATTGGGTCAGGTTAGGTGTGATATAGGAAGTGGCATAGGACCCCAGTACTTTTACATATCCCTTTTGTGTAGGAAAAACAAAGGAAGGATTCACATTGTACACCAAATGGTTCCCATATTCCGAATGGTGGTTCAATCGTCCACCAACATTCAGGTTCAGGCCAAAATCGGAAACATAGACCACATTGGCATAAGGGTCCACAATGGTGAATTCAGCATTTTCAGCAAAAACCGCTTCGTCATTAATGTAGTTTACCCCTAAAATGGTATGCCACTGTTTCCCGAAGGTATACTTGTTGTAAAGGTCCAAAACCCAGTTTTTACCCTCAGTGGTACTTTCACCATAGGTATCCTTGGAGTTGGTTTCATAATCCGTGTAAGCAGTGTTCAAGTGAATAGAGCCGTTTGTATATCCAAACTTTGAAGAAAATCCAACACGTTCCTGCTCGCTCTTGCCAATATTGGGTGCATCGGCATAAGAAGCATCGTATTCATTACTGAATTTGGTTTGGTTACCATAAACGGAAACTTCAAAATCCTTCGAAATTTGATACCCCAACCGCACATTGGTCCTGTAATGCGAAAAAACGTCCTCTTCATTATTTGGCGTAACCGCTGCGGACAACCCACTTTTATAGCGGCTCGAAAAATCAACGGCATAATGGAACTTGTCCAAGGTACCGTTCACATTTACCGCATTGCTGATGCTCCCTAAATCATAGTTTTGATCGTCAGCGGTTTGGTTGGTCCCTACGCTGCTCTGAAAATTCCCGGCTATCTTTTCATTCGAACTTTTCTTCGTGGTGATGTTGATCACCGCCGTGGCCGCATTGGTTCCATAGAGTGTACTCGCTGCTCCTTTAATAATCTCAATGGATTCGATGTTGGATGTAGAAAGTAATCTCAGGTCATATTCTTGTGAGAAAGAGGATGGGTCCGACACCCGAACGCCATCAATAACAATCAATACCTGTCTGCCTCTTCCACCTCGGGTATAGACGCCCAGCACATCGCCATCTCGACCGCGACTACCTGCAATTTCAATACCGCTTTTGGTATTGATGATTTCTGCAACCGTTTTACCCTGGTTGCGTTCCAACTCCTGGGCCGTGATCTTGATCACCGTTTTACCCGAGTTTTCCCTTTTCAATTCAAATTTTGAATCACTTACCACCACTTCGTCGAGCTGGTGCACTTTTAGGGAGTCTTGCTGTACATTTTGCGCAAAAAGTCCCTTGCCCGCCAATATGGCGGCCAATAACCAAAAATGATTTTTTTTCATTTCGTTTACGTGAATAAACGGGAGAATAGTATGGCTTCCATACGTAAACTTTTATCCCGAAAGTTTAACATTGTTTGTTTGAATTTGGCAGGTCTCCTGGCTCGTTTTATGTTACCTCACCTTCCCATCCGGAAACCGAACAGTGGTTTTGAAGAAAGCAACATCCCAAAAGGGGTGCCAAACAAGCCTGTCTGCCGACAGGTGGATTTGGCATGGACTTACAGTTGCGGGAACAGCTCCGGATTTACACCGGATTCCCTTTTAATCATGCAAGAATGAATCCCTGCATGAACCTAAATTCGGCACGAAAGTAATCATTCTGTTTAATCTTTTTTGGCAAAAGTTAAATAATCTTACTTTTGGGAGCATGGTTCACAAACACGACATTTCAATTTGGGTTTTGTTCTTTTTCAGCATCTTTTTTATGGGATGCAAGGAGAACCAAAGCACAGATACTTCCCAGCCTGAAGCATCCAAATCAAGCATTGTTTACGCGCAGGGCTTTACCCTTAAAAAGTTGGAGGATTATACCATTTTGGAAGTGACTCAACCCTGGGTTGGCGCGAATACACATTACAGGTATGCACTGGTTCCAAAGGAAAAATTGGCTGCCATGACCTTTCCAAAAGGGGAATTTGATGCCATTGTAGGTACCCCCGTTGAAAAAATCGTGGTTACATCCACCACCCATATTGCCGCTATTGAAGCATTGGGTGAACTCAATTCTCTGGTCGGATTTCCCGACACCGATTATATTTCCTCGCCAAACGCCAGAAAGCTGGTGGATGAAGACCAAATCAAGGATTTGGGCATGAACGAGACCATCAATACCGAAATGGTGTTGTTGCTTCATCCTGATTTGATCATTGGGTTCAGCATCAATGAGGACAACAATTCGTACGACATCATCAAAAGGGCTGGAATGCCCGTGATCTCTACTGGGGATTGGGTTGAACAGACCCCTTTGGGTAAGGCGGAATGGATCAAGTTTTTCGCACCTTTTTTTCAAAAAGAAGCAGAGGCGGACAGCATTTTCAAAAAGATTGAAACTGATTATTTGGAAGCCAAGGAGCTTGCCCAAAAAGCCTCCAAAAAACCGACAGTCATTACAGGCGGACTCTATAAAGATGTTTGGTACGTGGCCGGGGGGGAAAGTTGGATGGCCCAATTTCTTGAAGATGCCAACTCCGATTATTTATGGGCAGACACTCCGGAGACAGGTAGCATTGGTTTGAGTTTAGAATCTGTGCTTGAAAAAGGACAACAAGCTGATTTTTGGTTCAATCCATCGGCCGAGATTTCTTATACGGCTCTGGAAAATGTAAATCCTCATCACAGACAATTTGTGGCCTTCACTAATAAAAAAATCTACTCCAATGCCATGGAAAAAGGGGCAAAAGGAGGATTGATCTTTTACGAACAAGCTCCGCAAAGGCCTGATATTGTATTAAAGGACCTTATCTCCATTTTGCACCCAGAATTGCTCCCAAATCATCAACTACGCTTCATTAAGCCATTAAAATAAATGCAGAGATCAAGGACATATCGTATCTCCTTTATCCTAATTGGCTTGGCATTGCTATGTTCCTGGGTCTTGAACCTGTCTTCCGGGTCGGTGCACATTCCCTTTGAAGAAACGGTGTCCATTCTTTTTGGAGGCAAACCAAAAGTTGAGGCTTGGAGTTATATTGTTTGGGACTATCGGCTACCAAAATCCTTTACCGCTATTTTGGTCGGAGGCGGATTGTCGTTAAGCGGCTTGTTGATGCAGACCTTCTTCCGAAACCCTTTGGCCGGGCCCTTTGTATTGGGCATCAGCTCCGGGGCCAGTTTAGGGGCAGCCTTGTTGCTTATGGGGGCCACTATGGTTACGGGAATGACTTCGTTTTCCTTTTTGGGGGACGCTTCCTTGGCCTTGGCGGCCAGCGTTGGGAGTTTTTTTGTACTGTCCGTGGTGATGGTAGTGGCCCAACGGGTAAAGGACACCATGGCCCTTCTGATCATAGGGTTGATGTTCGGTAGCATTACCTCTGCCATAGTTAGTGTTTTGGCCTATTTTTCCAGTGCCGAAAGCTTGCAACGGTTTATCTTTTGGTCTTTTGGGAGTGTGGGCAACCTTACTCCCAACCAAATCATTCTCTTAACGGGCATTGTGATCATCGGTCTTTTGCTCAGCATCCTTTCCCTGAAACCTTTAAACGCCTTCCTTTTAGGAGAACATTACGCACAAAGTCTGGGTGTTTCCCTGAAAAAATCAAGATTGATCATTATTATTGCGACAGGTCTTTTAGCAGGGGGCATAACCGCTTTTGCCGGTCCGATTGCATTTGTGGGATTGGCAGTTCCGCATCTAACCCGACAAATATTCGATACCATGGAACACAAAGTGCTGATTCCAGCTGTATTTCTTTACGGTGCCATTTTGATGCTCTTGTGCGATACCTTGGCGCAATGGCCAAATTCAGCCAGCGTGTTACCCATCAACGCCATTACCTCTTTGGTGGGTGCACCCGTGGTGATATGGTTGTTGGTCAGAAAACGTAAAATGCTGTTCTGATGGAAAAAGGGATTCAAAAAAGTCTATCAACACATGACCTTGCCATTGGTTATGGAAAAAATGTGGTGGGACAACACATCAATTTGGAACTGCATCTTGGTACCCTTTGTGCTATTGTAGGGGTGAACGGCATTGGCAAGTCAACCTTGTTGCGCACCATGGGAAGGTTTCAAACCAAGCTATCGGGCAACATCCATTTGAATGGTAAAGAATTGTACCAATATTCCCCGTTGGAACGCTCCAAAAGCCTCAGTGTGGTCCTAACGGAGCAGCCGACATCCAAAAACTTGACGGCAATCGAACTCATCGCCTTGGGAAGACAACCCTATACCAATTGGTTGGGTACCTTGTCCGTTGAAGACGAAAAAAATATCCAATTTGCTTTGAACGCCTTTTTGTTGGATGACCTCAAACATAGAAAGTGCCATGAACTGAGCGACGGTCAAATGCAACGCGTTCTGATTGCACGGGCCATGGCACAGGATACCCCCGTTATTTTACTGGATGAGCCCACCACCCATCTGGATTTGTACCATAAAGTACAAATTTTGAAAATGCTGCAACAATTGGCACACAATCAACAGAAAACCATTGTTTTCACCACCCACGAGATAGAGCTGGCCATACAATTGTGCGATAAAATCTTGATTTTGGATGGCAAGGAAAACCCCTTCGGAGATCCCTGTGAACTGATAGAGCAAAAACACTTTGAAAAACTATTCCCTTCGGAAATGGTTCAGTTTGATGCCAAGACTGGTTCGTTTAAGGTTTCTAAATAGAAAGCATTGTCATTCCGCACTTGATGCGGAATCCAGATTCCCTGATGCATTTTGTGGATTTCTGCTTTTGCTCAAATGACTTTTTAATCTTGTAATCCGTTATCTTTATCCTGAAGAATTGAGAACATGAGTACTGAACTAATCTATGTCATTGTTGGGGTCATCACTTTGGTCATCGGCCTTTTCACAGGCATATACATCCAAAAGTTGAAGACCAAATCCACCGAAAGTGTTTGGGAAGATAGAAACCTGAAATCCGAATATCAGATTGCCGAACTCAAGAAAGAATTGGATACCATCCGGGAGAAAAATTCAGGTTTGGAAATAAAATTGGCAAGGGAAGAAGCCAATTCCAATAATCTGGAGCTGAAAATCAATGAACAAAAGGAAGAGGTAGAAAAAATCCAAGAAAAATTCACCAAAGAATTCGAGAATCTGGCCAACAAGATCTTGGATGAGAAAAGTACCAAGTTCACGGAACAGAACCAACAAAACATCAAACTGATTTTAAATCCTCTTCAGGAAAAAATCCAGTTGTTTGAAAAAAAGGTAGAGGAAAACCAGAAGGAAAACATCAGCATTCATTCCGCTTTGCGGGAACAACTCTTGAATCTACAGAGTCAAAATTTAAAGATTACCCAAGAAGCCGAAAACCTCACAAAAGCCTTGAAAGGAGATAGTAAAATGCAGGGGAATTGGGGGGAATTGGTCTTGGAACGCGTCCTGGAAAAGTCTGGTCTAGAAAAAGATAGGGAATACAGTATACAGCAAAACTTTACCAGGGAAGATGGCAGCCGCGTTATGCCCGATGTGATCATCCACCTCCCAGATGGAAAGAAAATGGTGGTCGATTCCAAGGTATCGCTGACCGATTACGAACGATTTGTGAATGCCACGGAAGAGGATAAGCCCAAATTCTTAAAAGATCACATCAATTCCCTAAGAAGGCATGTAGAGCAATTATCAGCTAAAAAGTACGAAGACCTTTATGAGATGGAAAGTCCCGACTTTGTGTTGATGTTCGTGCCGATTGAACCTGCTTTTGCCATCGCCATTAACGAGGACAATTCGTTGTATAACAAGGCATTTGAACAAAATATTGTCATTGTTACCCCATCAACTTTGCTGGCAACGCTGCGAACCATTGACACCATGTGGAGCAACGAAAAGCAACAACGGAATGCCATGGAAATTGCCCGACAGGCGGGGGCTCTTTACGACAAGTTTGTTGGGTTTATGAGCGATCTGACCCAGGTGGGGAAAAAGATGGACGATGCCAAAGGGGAATACAAAAATGCAATGAATAAATTGTTTGACGGTCGAGGGAATATCATCACAAGCATCGAAAAACTACGGACCATGGGGGCCAAAGCTAAAAAAGCATTGCCCGAACCCATCTTAAAACGAGCTGACGACAACGACGATTTGGAAGAACTTAACGAGTTGAACACACCATGAAAAAATTCCTGACCATTTTTATTGCCATCATTATACTCGGACTGGGTGCTTATTTTGCCTTTATCTACTATGTGCCCTACAGCGTTGGGTACCGGTCAGGGGAGCTTATCAAATTCAGCCGAAAAGGGGTAATGGTCAAAACTTGGGAAGGAGAGATTACCCAAGGACTGGGTGGTACCAATGTATTTTCCTTTTCCGTGGAGGACAAGGAACAGGACTTGGTGGAAAAGTTAAAGGAATACCAAGGACAGTATATCAAAGTGACATATAAAGAGCGGTATGCAACCTTCTTTTGGTTGGGAGACACCAAATATTTTATCACCGAAGTGGAAGTCGAAAAATCCCCGCTTTTTAGAAATTGACTATGAAAAAATTCAAATTGTCCAAAGAAAGTAGGGTCTCCATCACCGAACTGATGCTCCCCTCCCATTCCAATTTTGGGGGCAAGGTACATGGTGGTCATATTTTGAACCTTATGGATCAAATTGCGTTCGCCTGCGCTTCCAAACATTCCCAAAGTTATTGTGTAACCGCATCTGTAAATAGGGTCGATTTTCTTAATCCTATTGAAGTTGGAGAATTGGTTACCCTAAAGGCTTCCATCAATTACACTGGAAATACCTCCATGGTGGTAGGTGTTCGGGTTGAGTCTGAAAATGTGACTACTGGCTTGGTCAAGCATTGCAATTCCAGTTATTTTACCATGGTGGCCAAGGGAAAGGATGGGAAGAACAAGACCGTTCCCGGACTGATTCTAAAAACCAAACAGGACATCCGACGATTTGCACGGAGCATGGAACGGAAAGAATCTGCCTTTCAAAGGGACAGTAAATACGAACCAGCCAATTTTAAGGTAAATGATTTTCTGGATGTTCTACAGGGCGAAAATGCTATGATGGATCTTGATTGAGTTTTGCCGCGGCTTCCTCATCCAAAAACCAAACCAATTTCCCTGATTTCGGGTTGACCAAAGATGCCGGATACACCTCGGAACCTTCCTTTTTTTCAATGATAGCCTCCACTTTTTCCGCTTTGGAAGTACCCGTTACCAAAAAGGCAACTTCTTTGGCCGTATTGATGACTTTTCCGTTG
>JASBTS010000127.1 GCA_030148305.1 Allomuricauda sp.
CTATGAAATTAAAAAGTATAATTGTAGACGATTCTTCCATGCAGCGGATGGCCGTTGCCAAATTGGTCAACAATCATCCACATCTTGCTTTGGTTGCAGAGTACAGCAACGCCATTGAAGCCAAAAACGGCCTGAAAAACCACGACATCGACCTTATTTTTCTAGATGTAGAAATGCCAATCATCAGTGGTTTTGACCTTTTAGAGGCCCTAGAGAACCCACCACAGGTTATTTTGATCACCGGAAAACCTGATTATGCACTTAAAGCTTTTGACTACGACGTAACCGACTACCTTCACAAACCTATCACGCTGGCCCGTTTTGAGGCCTCTGTAAAAAGAGCCGTTGCCAAATTCGAGCAAATGAACAGGGTTGATGAGGATGAAGAGCACATCTTTGTAAAAAGTAACCTTAAAAAACGTAAGGTTATTTTGAACGACATTAAATGGGTTGAAGCATTAGGAGATTACATTAAATTGGTGACCGATGAGGCCAATATCGTAATCCTTTCCACCATGAAATCTTTTGAAAATCAGTTACCTGCCGAAAAATTCCTTCGTATCCATAAATCTTATATTGTGAATCTGGAGAAGATAGAAAAGTTCAACAGTAAAAATGTTGAAGTAGGGGGAAGACAGATTCCTTTAAGTAGAAACAAAAAAACCGAGCTGGCTGAAGCACTTGCCAACGTATAATTAAATATGGTCTACATTGTAGATCAATCGTACACTTTTATACTTGGAAATAGCATTAAAGGATCTTTCGATTCTTTTAATGCTATTTTTTGTTTGGACCAATGGGTAATCCCGTGGAATCTTAATCAATATATTTTTTAAATAATCCCTTCGGATGCGGGCCACGGGAGGGTATTCGGGTCCCAAAACCGGAATCTTGAGCACATTTCGTAACGAACCGGCCAACCAGTCCGAAGCTTCGTTTAATTTATTGAAATCCCTGTCCTTTAAAGTAATCTTGATGATGCGTACCAACGGCGGATATTTGAACTGTTCCCTTTCATATAATTGCTCGGCGAACATTTTTTCGTAATCATTGGTGGTCACCTGCTGCAAGATCTGATGATACGGATTATAACTCTGTATCAGCACCTTACCTCTTTTTTGGGTACGCCCTGCCCTGCCTGCCACTTGGGTGAGCATTTGAAAACTGCGCTCATGGGCACGATAATCCGGAAAATTGAGCATGGTGTCCGCGTTCATGATGCCCACTAAACTTACATTCCTAAAGTCGAGACCTTTTGTTACCATTTGGGTACCCACCAAAATGTCCATTTCTTGGTTTTCAAATGCCGAAATGATCTTTTCATAGGCATATTTGCCCCTGGTGGTATCCAAATCCATTCGCCCGACAGCTGCTTTTGGGAAAAGTTGCCCCAATTCTTCCTGAATCTGTTCCGTACCAAACCCTTTCTTGTCCAAAGTGGCATTACCACAGGCCAAACAAGCTTGCTGTAGTGCCATATGGTATCCACAGTAATGGCAACGTAATTGATTTCGATGCTGATGATACGTCAAGCTTACGTCACAATTAGGGCACTGGGCCACATGCCCACAAGTGGTACACTCCACAACAGGAGCAAAACCCCTTCGATTCTGAAAAAGGATCACTTGCTCTCCTTCATCCAAGGCCTCTGCAATGGCATTCATCAAAATTTCCGAAAAATGGCCTTTCATCCGTTTCTTTCGGGTGGCTTCCTTAATATCCACTAAATTGATGTCGGGCATCAATACATTCCCAAATCGGTATGGAATGGCAGCATAGCCATATTTACCCGACTTGGCATTGTACATGCTCTCAATACTCGGGGTGGCGGAGCCCAAAACAATATGTGAACCGTGGAGTGAGGCCAAAACAATGGCGGCATCTCTGGCATGATAACGCGGAGCTGGATCAAATTGCTTAAAAGAACTTTCATGTTCCTCATCTACCACCACCAAACCAAGGTTGGAATAAGGCAAAAAAAGTGAAGAACGGGCACCAATGACTATTTGGGTCTTTTCTGCATTGTGCAAAACGTTGTTCCAAACCTCTACCCTTTCATGGATGCTGTATTTGGAATGATATACCGAAACCTTGTTCCCAAAATAGTGCTGCAATCTATTGATCAATTGGGAGGTCAGGGCAATTTCCGGCAATAGATAAAGTGCCTGTTTACCTTCATCCAGACACTGTTGTATCAATTTTACGTACACTTCAGTTTTTCCTGATGAAGTGACGCCGTGCAACAGTACTGGTTTCTTTTCTTCAAAGGAAGTCTGAATTGCAGCTAATGCCTTGGCTTGATATTCGTTAAATTCAATATTTCGCGATTCCTCGGAAGTTTCCCCAAAATCCACTCGGTCTTTTCTAATGTAGTATTCCTCCAGCACTCCTTTGTCAATCAGTGCTTTAATGACCGCTTTAGAACTGCCACTTTCTTTTTCTAGGTCGTCAACCGGAATTGGCTTTTTGTTTTTGGCCTGAATCTGGAACAGGGTCAACACTACCTGACTTTGTTTGGGTGCACGGGAAAGCTCGTTCAGCAATTCCTCCAATTTTGAATCATCACCATAGGTTTCAGAAAGCTTTACATAACACACCATTTTGGGTTTGTACTGCTCGTACAGTTCTTCCTTTTGAAACACCACTCCTTTCTGTACCAATCTATTGATCAGCGATAGCACATTCTTCTTGTCCACAATATCGCAGATTTCCCCAATTTGAAGGTGGGTCTGGTGCTGCAGGGCTTCAAATACCAAAAACTCATCATCTTGAAGGTCCATTTCATCTACTTGGGCCTCTTTGTTCAACAAGACCAAGGTCTCACTTTCCAGCATAAAGGCACTGGGAAGGGCACTGCGGATGACTTCTCCCAAAGTACACATATAATACTCGGCTATCCATTCCCAATGTTTCAGTTGAAATTCATTGACAAGGGGGATTTCATCCAAAATCTGGTAAATCTCCTTGGGTTCGTAGGCAATTGGTGCTTCATGATGCACCCGATAGGCAAGCGCGGTATAGATCTTGGATTTGCCAAATGGCACTGCAATCCTCATCCCTTTTTTAATAAAATCAGCTTCTTGAGGCGAAATCTTATACGTAAAAAGTCTTTCCAAGGGAATGGGTAGTACTACATCCAGAAAAAAGTCCATACACGTTCCTTATTTTGTCAACCTTATAGATTGCTAATCCTCATCGAGTTGTTGCGGTTGTTCTTCCAGCTTTTTGGCACGTTCCTCTTGTTGTCTTCGGTGCCTTCTGCCCAAAGAATTGAGAGTGGCATTCAACTCAAAACCTAAAAGTAAAATGTTGGAATTCAGCCATATATACACCATCAAAATCAAAAGCCCTCCCAAGGCACCATAGAGCTCGTTATAGCGGGCAAATTTTTCAACATAAATACCGAACAGATAGGAAGTCAACAAAAATAATAGGGTCGTCATCAGGGCCCCAGCAGAAAAAAATCGTGCTTTCCTACCTTCTGCAGTACCAAAATAATAGAGTATGGCGGTCGTTAGGTACGATAGACTCAGGAAAAACAAAACCTTAGCCACCTGTATCCCAACGGAATCCCCCTTGGCCACATCATACCCCAATTTTTTACCGAGATATTCACTGGTATATTCCACAATATAGAATTCAAAATAAACGAAAGCCACGGCTCCAATGATCAGGAGAATGGATAGAATGAGACCCACCATTAAGGCATAGGCATACTGACGGAAAAAATTGCGCGTCAATTCCACATGATAGGAATTCTCAAAACCACCAAAAATGGCATTCACACCATTGGCCACCAAAAAGATGGACAAAATAAAGGCAGAAGACAAAAGTCCTCCCTGTTTTTGATCTTTGATCTGTTGGTAAATATCTCCAAAATATTCACTGGTTGCCGAAGGAAGAAATGATTCCAAAAAATCGAGGAACTGGTGGTCAAAATTCGCATTGCCCACACTTACGTAAGGTATGATAAATGGAATCAAGGTCACCAAGAAAATCAGCAATGGGAACAAGGCCAAAAAAATACTGAAGGCAATGGAACTGGCTCGTGTGGAAACCGCTCCCCTGACAATACCCATGAGGTACATTTCAATAAGATCGTAAAAGGATAGCCCTTCAAATGCTTTAAGCTTGATTTTTTTCAATAACCGAACCGCCCAATTGAGGATAGGGATTTTTTCCAACTGCGCTTCAATAGCTTCGGACATCTATACGGCTTTTAAACTTAGATCCATATTATAAACGGAATGCGTCAAAGCTCCTGACGAAATATAATTCACTCCACATTCTGCATACGTTCGAATGGTTTCCTCGTTGATTCCACCTGACGATTCGGTCTGACATTGGTCCCCTATTCTTGAAACGGCTTCACGGGTGTCATCGTAATCAAAATTGTCCAAAAGAATTCGATGGACATCTGAGGACTTCAAAATCTCATCCACTTCATCAAGATTCCTGGCCTCTACAATGATTTTCAGGTCCTTGCCCTTTTCCTTGAGATATTCCTTTGTTTTTTGAATGGCTTTGGTGATCCCACCCGCAAAATCGATATGGTTATCCTTCAACATGATCATGTCATACAATGCGAACCGATGGTTTTCCCCTCCCCCAATCTTTACGGCCCATTTTTCCAAAGCCCTAATACCCGGTGTGGTTTTTCGGGTATCGAGAATCTTGGTATCGGTACCATCCAAAAGGGAAACAAAATCTTGGGTTTTGGTGGCAATGGCACTCATCCGTTGCATGGCATTGAGCACCAATCGCTCTGCCTTAAGTATGCTTTGGGAACTACCTTCCACATAAAAAACCACATCCCCATACTTCACCGGACTGCCATCTTGCAGTAAAATTTCCATTTTTAAATTTGGGTCGATGTATTGGAACACCATCTGGGCAAATTCTACTCCGGCAATGATGCCTTCATCCTTAACCAAAAGTTTTGCCTTACCGGTTGCCGTGGCCGGAATACAGGCCAATGAGCTATGGTCGCCATCGCCCACATCTTCACGGACGGCATTGGCGATGATCAAATCAAGTTCTTTTTGAAATTGTTCTTCGGATATCATTCCATTGGGGTTTCAACGAAAATAGTAAAAACATTGCTCCTTGCCCACCAGTTTTATATGGTTATTGTTTAGCTTGAATCATTATTTTTGGGCATGCAGATTACTTTGATCGCCATAGGGAAAACGGACAAGGCTGAATTGGAAGAACTTATATCAGTTTATGCCAAGCGGTTACAGCATTATATCAAGTTTGAATTTCGAATCATCCCTGATATCAAAAACAGTAAAAATCTTTCCGAAGCGCAACAAAAAGAAAAGGAAGGCGAGCTGATCTTGGCTCAATTACAACCTACCGACACCCTTATCTTATTGGATGAAAAAGGAAAACAATACACGTCCATGGATTTTGCCGAATTCCTTCAAAAGAAAATGAACAGCGGTATCAAAAACCTGGTTTTGGTGATTGGAGGCCCTTATGGTTTCAGTGAGGCGGTCTACGCCAAGTGCTCCGGGAAAATCAGTTTGTCCAAAATGACCTTTTCGCACCAAATGGTTCGGCTGTTCTTGGTGGAACAAATCTACCGTGGATTTACCATTTTACGGAACGAACCGTATCACCATCAATAATTAATAAGTTCAAGAGTCAAGAATCAAGAGTCAAGAGACCAGTCTAGGTTCTTAAATCTTAAAGCGAAGCGGTCCTGCATCAATTAATAAAGTACCCTAAACTTGATGGTGTTTTCCACATTCTTCAACTCCTTCACTACCTCTTTGTCGTACTCACGGTCCAAATCCGTAATCACATAACCCACCTCTGGGTCGGTAGACAGGTATTGTCCTGTAATGTTAAGACCGTATTTGGCCAATACTTCATTGATCTTGGCCATAATTCCCGGAACGTTTTTATGGATGTGCAAAAAGCGGTGTGACTTGTTCTGTTTTGGCAACCTGATATTCGGGAAGTTTACAGAATCTACGGTGGTTCCCGAGTTCATATAATCCATGATCTTATTGGGTACAAACTCTGCGATGTCACGCTGGGCTTCTTCGGTACTACCTCCAATATGTGGGGTCAAAATCACGTTGGGAAGACCTTGCAACGGTGTTTCGAATGCTCCGTTACCTGCTGGCTCCACAGGGAAAACATCCACGGCGGCACCGCCCAATTTTCCGCTTTTCAGTGCAGCGGCAAGAGCATCGATATCCACCACAAAACCTCTTGAAAGGTTGATGAGCATGGCGCCATCCTTCATTTGGTTGATCTCACGTTCCCCTATAAAGTTTTTGTTGGCCTTATTGTCGTCCACATGTAGCGTCACCACATCAGAAACGGACAACAAGTCTTCTAAACTATTGCATTTTACCGCATTACCCAAAGCCAACTGGTCGGCTACATCATAGTAATAGACACGCATACCGATGGCCTCGGCCAAAACGGACATCTGTTTTCCGATATTACCATAACCTACAATACCCAAGTTCTTACCACGAACTTCCCTAGAATTGGATGCGGTTTTGTTCCACTCCCCATTATGGATTTCACTACTGCGGGTAAAAATATTTCTCATGAGCATGATGATATGCCCCACGGCAAGTTCCACAACGGAACGGGTGTTGCTATACGGTGCATTGAAAACCACCACTCCCTTTTTCCTGCTATACTCAAGGTCAATTTGGGTTGTACCGATGCAGAATGCACCGATGACCATCAATTTGTTGGCGGCATCCAATACCTTTTTGGTAACCTGGGTCTTGGAACGGATACCCAAAACATGAACGCCCTTTAAACGCTCGATAAGTTCATCCTCGGACAAGCTATGCTTTACCAATTCCACGGAAAAACCTTCCTCGGATAGGTTTTGGAAAGCGGCTGGGTGCACGTTTTCAAGTAAAAGGATCTTGATTCTATTTTTGGGGTATGACAGGTTTCTTGGTAAATCGTTCACAAATAAAAATTCATCTAGGTTAGGTGCCACATGATCGGCATTGCTTGCCGCCTTTTCACGGTGCACATTTTCAGTGTAGGCAAAAAACTTATGGGCGATACCGGCTTCGCGCATCACATAATCGCTATAACCATCGCCAATGACCTGAACCTCTCCGTCCAGATCCAATCTTTTCAAACATTCAATTTTTCCGTTATGGGCCGCCAAAACGTTGGTTTCATCAAAACCGATGATGTTACCTTCCTCATCAAACCTGAAGGTATTGGCATAAACCCTATCCGAAGGGATATTGTACTCTTCAACAATAGGATCGATAAATTCCTTGAACCCACAGGAAATCACATAGATATCCTCTGAATATTCATGGAAGAATTCTTTGTTGGACGCGATGGAACGGGAAATTTTTTGACGAAGCTCAGCAACAAGATTCTGAAGGTCGGCCTTGTTGGCATTCAACAATCGAATCCTGCGCTCCAACGATTCGGTAAAGGAAATATCGCCATCAATGCCCAAATTGGTGATTTTCTGGATTTCCTTTACAATCTCATCCCTTTTAGGATTGCCTTGCAAGGTCATTTCCGCCAAAACATCCAAGGCCTCTACCCGGGTAAGGGTACTATCAAAATCGAAGACATATTTTCGTCCCGCTGCCACCATGAATCGCATCAAAAAAATTAAGGTGTAAAATTACATATTAATTCATTCCTTGTAATCGCATCTTTTCAAAAACCTTACAGAATTGCGGATAAATCAAAAAACGCTTTCAAATTGTTTCAAATAGCACCCAAAAACCAATTTTCTACAAGTTTACCACTCAGAACCAACGCCTTGTCAATTTGCAATAGAAGCGGTATTCCTTTCCGAATTTTTCTTCCAAAACCTCCTCTTCATACTTGATCTGAAACCGGTTCATATAGGACACAAAACCTGCCGCCAAAAGGGTGTTGAACGCATTTCCGAGCTTTAACCCAAATGCAAGTATAATGAGAAGAAACCCCAAATACATAGGGTTACGAGAGTAATTGTAGACGCCTTTGGTTATCAGTTTGGAAATTTTTTGAGGATTTAAAGGGTCGGTGGTAGTCCTAGCTACAATAAACTGCACCACGGCCACAATACCGATAAGAAACCCAAGACCAAATAGAAACCATGCCAACTCGTTCCTTCCGAAAAAATCAAAGTCGCCAACGGGTAAAAATTTGGCCAGAACATACATCAAAGCTCCAAAAATCAACATCACCAGCGCAGGTGGAATCCGTAGTCTCATACAAATGGGTTGATGGGCGAAATTACTACTTTTGAACCTCAATTGAATCCTTTTCTATTTTGAAACTTGTTTTTGC
>JASBTS010000133.1 GCA_030148305.1 Allomuricauda sp.
TCAAAAGTTAGGGAGATGTCTAAAGTTTGTGAAGTAACAGGAAAAAAGGTGATGTTTGGAAACAACGTTTCCTTTTCTATCAATAAGACCAAAAGGAGATTCGACGTAAACGTTTCCAAAAAGAAATTTTACGTTCCAGAAGAAGATCGTTGGGTAACCTTGAACGTTTCATCAAGAGGGTTGAAGGTCATCAACAAAAAAGGAATCTCTGCCGTATTGAAGGATATCAATTCCAAAAAGTAAGTAGTAATAGCGTTTTAAGTACGATACAATGGCAAAGAAAGGAAATAGGATTCAGGTAATTTTGGAGTGTACAGAGCACAAGGAATCTGGTATGCCAGGTACTTCTAGGTACGTTACCAAAAAGAACAAGAAGAACACGCCAGATAGGATGGAGATCAAAAAATACAATCCTATCCTTAAGCGTATGACCGTTCATAAAGAAATTAAGTAATCGCTTTTTTTATCAAGAAAAAGGCAAATACAAATAAGCCATGGCAAAGAAAACAGTAGCAACACTTCAAACAGCATCAAAAAGATTGACCAAAGCCATTAAAATGGTAAAGTCTCCTAAAACTGGTGCCTACACATTCGTAGAATCTGTAATGGCACCTGAAATGGTAAACGACTGGTTGAACAAGAACTAAGGAAATAATCCTTTGTAAGATATGAAAAGCCGCTTTATGCGGCTTTTTTTATTGTATTTCCTTTTTCGTCGTGATTTGTTCTTTGCTAGTTCTTATTGACCCGGTACGTAATATTTCGGTTGGTCACCACAGTATTTACCTGTAGCGTTAAAGTAGCGGTGTTCGAAATCGTGGAACCACAAACAAAGGCATCATTGCTCAGCACTACACGAAATTGGGTATTGTTTTCGCTGGGCGTTGGGTTGGTGATCGTCAATGTCTGCGACGATGTACCAGAGTAAAATCCTGAATCCGTAAGGTTGGTCCAAACGCCGGCATCGTAGAATTGCCATTGGTATTGGTCCGCGGCCGAAGTTACTGTAATGGTAGTGCTACAGCCAGGACAAGTGGTAGTATCCACAGGTTGGGAAGTAATGGTCGGTGCCGATCCAGCTTCCCGGTAATCAAGAACGGTGTTGGAGTCGTTGTCTGCCGGTACCGTATAACCATCCGAACCACTGGTCACAAGGCCATTCGAATCAATGGTCACGCTTGAAGGGCCTAAGATGCCATCACCATTATCATCGGTAAATCCAGCTTCCAAAACATCATTACATCCATCCCCATCGGCATCCAAAGTATAACCGTCGTAAATGCCATCTACATTGGAATCCAATATAGTGTAGGATAAAATGGCATAGGTCGTATCATTGTCCTCAATGCCATTATAGAGGCCATTGGATCCGGAACCGGATGTTGCCCCATCGATTCGCCCATCATTGTTGCTATCGGAAACACCGCTTATATCGAGCACCCCGGATTCAACAATATCCATAATGCCATCATTGTCTGAATCAAGGTCAAGATGGTTGCTGATACCGTCCCCGTCCGTATCACAGACCGCGCTGGCAAATAACTCACCCGTAAAGCCTTCGGGACCAGGTCCTGATTGGTTGGTAATAGTAAAAGTATTGTTGTTTCCTGGTATCCAAGTGATCGTATTGAAAGGGGTGCCACCTTGGGCTTCCATGATTTCCAGGGTTGTGGAAGTGGTGGTCCGCGTACCATACAAGGTTGCTTGTCCCCATTCATCCACAATCAATCTTAATCTCGGCAGACCATTGGAATTTGCGGTCCACGGTGAGTTGATAAAAGCCCCATCGGATTGAAAAACGAAATATTCATCTCCGGCGTCAAGGGCCCCGTTTTCAAATTCCAGAACAGACGGGTGCACCGTGGTGCCATTAATATCCAGTTGAAAAGAATTGTCCATGGATGAGAAATCCAATCGTAAATATCCAGTGTCGGTGTGGTTTACTACAACGGATCGTTCCCCCACATCCGCCGAGGTCAAAAAAGAAGTATTGATCGTGGTGCAATATTCCTCTTCATCCGTTATCCCGTCATTATCATCATCAAGATCTACGGCATCACTGACACCATCTCCATCAGTATCGATTGAAGGAATTGATGTTGCGGTAATCGTAACATTATCTATATATACACGGTCGCTGCTATCCGACCAATTTCCACCACCTTTTATAAAACGAATGGTAGTGGTGCTCGATAGGTATGCTGAAATATCTTGATTAAAAGTACCGCTTTGACTTCCAGAAAAAGTATCTAGGGTTGTAAAGGAAGATCCATTGCTGGAGACTTGGATGGCAAGGGTTTCCCCCGATTCGAGACTGGAGGTCTGCCAATCAAAAGAAAGGGTTGCGGCTGTATAACTACTAAGGTCGGCGGTTCTCCTTATGTTTTCTGTCCAGATATAATAAAAATACAGTTGCCCACCCGTTACTCTAATATATCCATTTGAGGCTGAATTGTTATCATTGTATTCCATCCAACTTCCTGACCAGTTTTGGGTACCGTTGTTGTTGGAATAGGACACGGAGCTAAAGGAATCGGAATAGGTCTCCTGAGCCTTGACGATAATGCATAGCATCATTATGAATACTAAGATGAACCTATGTAAAAGATCTTTCATTGTAATTGATGTAAACTAAGCCAAGTTAAAAGTAAGAAAGACATCCAGCCCGCTAAAAATTTTGTTGTGTAGCCATGCATTTCATCGGTAAAACCTTGTCTGCTCGAAGTTTGTAAGATACACGTAGGAAAGATGGACAGGATATGGGAATAGGTCCCCATAGCAATTTGATTTAATAAAACTCCCCTTACTTTCCTATATTTGACATTCAACTAAGAATGCAAGATGAGTTTATTTAAAAATATATTTTCTAAGGACAAAAAAGAGACTTTGGATAAGGGACTGGAAAAATCCAAGACCAGTTTTTTTGGCAAGTTGGGCAAGGCCGTTGCCGGAAAATCCAAGGTGGATGATGAGGTGTTGGACAATTTGGAAGAAGTATTGGTCACCTCCGATGTTGGGGTGGACACCACCTTAAAGATTATTGGGCGTATTGAAGCACGTGTTTCCAAGGACAAATACATGGGAACGGATGAACTGAATACCATTCTTCGGGAAGAAATTGCCGGACTCCTTTCCGAAACCAATATTGGTGAAGAAACAGAGGTTATGGTTCCCAAGGATAAGAAACCCTATGTGATTATGGTGGTGGGGGTCAATGGCGTAGGGAAGACCACGACCATTGGCAAGTTGGCGCACCAGTTCAAGAACAAGGGATTAAAAGTGGTGTTGGGGGCAGCAGATACCTTCCGTGCCGCTGCCATTGATCAATTGGAAGTTTGGGCCAAGCGCGTGGATGTGCCCATCATCAAACAAAAAATGGGCAGTGATCCTGCTTCAGTCGCTTTTGACACCTTGAATTCTGCAGTGGCCGAGGGTGCCGATGTGGTCTTGGTGGATACCGCCGGACGTCTGCACAACAAGGTCAATTTGATGAACGAACTTTCCAAGGTGAAGCGGGTCATGCAAAAAGTGGTGCCCGATGCTCCCCACGAAGTCCTTTTGGTTTTGGACGGTTCCACAGGTCAGAACGCCTTTGAACAGGCCAAACAGTTTACCAAGGCCACGGAAGTGACCAGTTTGGCGGTCACCAAGTTGGATGGCACCGCAAAAGGAGGAGTGGTCATCGGTATTTCCGATCAATTCCAGATTCCCGTGAAATACATCGGGGTAGGTGAGGGTATCGAAGACCTTCAAGTGTTCAATAAATACGAGTTTGTGGACTCATTTTTCAAAATATAGGGTTATGTATAAGTATCTTTTGGGCTGTCTATTCATCATTGGACTTTCATCGTGCAAACAAAAAGAATCCGAACCCAAGGAAGAGACGGTCCTTTGGACGCCTTACAACGATTCATTGGAAGTAGCAGCCAGTCAGGAAAATGAAAGTGCACGGATGCGGTACAAATTCATCCAGAGCAAGGTCTTGGACAAAAACGAAGTATTTCTTCCCTTATATGATGAGGTTTCCAAATTTCCTGAATCCCAATATGAAAAGATGAAACCCATGGTGTTGGAACAGGACATTCCAACGCTTCAACAACATATCAAAAATGGCGATTTCACCTATGGGGATTTGGTACTGTTCTACCTATACAGAATTTACAAATACGAACTCCCGAACAATACCACCCTCAATACGGTGATTGCCTTGAACCCGAATGTGTTGGAGGAGGCCCGTAAACTCGATGCCAATAGCGACGGGCACCATTTGATCTATGGCATGCCCATTTTGTTGAAGGATAACATTGGTACATCCGAAATGCATACGACCGCAGGTGCCGTGGCCTTAATGGATAACCAGACCGATGATGCTTTTATAGTGAACCGATTGAAAACCAAGGGAGCCTTGATCTTGGGCAAGGTCAACCTGAGCGAGTGGGCCAATTTTATCTGTGATGTATGCCCCAATGGCCAAAGTGCCGTAGGTGGCCAAACCTTGAATGCCTATGGACGCCGCATATTCGATACCGGAGGTTCCAGTGCGGGCAGTGGTACCTCCACTGCGGCCAATTATGCTGTTGGCGCGGTGGGCACGGAAACTTCCGGTTCCATCCTTTCCCCTTCTGGACAAAGTTCCGTGGTAGGGTTGAAACCGACCATTGGATTGTTGAGCCGCACAGGGATTGTACCTATTTCCAGCACCTTGGATACCCCTGGCCCCATGACCAAAAATGTAACCGACAATGCCATTTTGTTGGATGCCTTGATGGGTAAAGATCCCAAAGATGCGAAATCGGTAGCCCCAGAACCTGGTATTCTATCTGCCTGGATGCACCCGGAACCGTTAAAGGAAGTCAGGCTAGGGGTGATGAAAAACTTGTTGGAGCGGGATTCCATTTATGCCTTGGCTGTTCAAAAATTAAGGGATGCAGGTGCCCAACTTATCGAATTTGAACCAGAAAACGTACAACTAGACCATTTTACCACCCTGTTGAACCTCGACATGAAAAAGGATTTGAAAGCTTATCTCAATGCAGAGGTGAAAAACAAGGATGCAGTAAAGCTGGAAAAAGTGGAAGATGTTGTCAAGTTCAACAGTCAAGATTCTTTAGTACGGATTCCATATGGCCAAGCCCGTTTCGATGGTATTTTGGCAGATTCCACAACTCAGGATGAATTTGAAAAGATCAAAACGGATTTGATGGCTGCAGGGAGGTCTTTTTTCAAGATCATGGAGGAAAAAAATCTAGATGCTGTTTTGAGCATCAACAACTATCATGCAGGATATGCCGCTGTGGCGGAGTATCCAGCGTTGACGATTCCCATGGGATATAAGACAAGTGGCGAACCTGAAAATTTGACCTTTATAGGCAAACCTTTTTCGGAAGCTCAACTGTTACGAATCGGTAAGGCTTATGAAGACCTCACCCACGCCCGAAAAATCCCGGAAGCGTTTAAGGATTAATTGATATAGGCACTCAACTTTTCCCAGAGCAGGTTGTCAAAACTGGAAGGCCCCAATTGGCTTTCCCCAGCATCGTCCCCTAATCGTACGATGACCAGATTTTGACTGGGCACCACGTACAATTTTTGATCAAAGGCACCTAGTCCTGAAATAAGGTCACTCGGGGCTTCGGACATTAATTCACCACTAAAGGTGGCTTCGTTGCCAGGAACCTTAAAGTTGCCCTTTCCATTGAGCCACCATAAATAGCCATAGGATTGGTTCAGGTTTTGGGAAGTGCTGGTCATTGCCGTAAAATAGGCCTTGTCCGAAAGAATCTCGGTACCGTCCCAAGTACCTTCATTGAGACACAATAGCCCGAACCGCGCCATGCTTCTGGTATTGCTAAAAAAAAGATTGTTGTAATTAACTTTGACCCAGGTACCTTGCATGCCAATTCTGTCCCTTATTTTTTGATAGGAATACTGCTTGAAATCCATGCCGGTGGCATTGGTCACGATTTGATCCAATAGGGTGTAGGCCGCATTGTGATAATACCAAAACGTACCCGGCTCATTTTTGTACAGCAGGCATTCCTTGTCATAGCAAAAAGGGTCGTCCACCGTATAGTCCAAACCTGTGGTCATGGTCAAATGGTGGCGCACGGTGATATTGGCTTCCTGTTCCGGAGTGAGCATGGACCAACCTTCGCCCAAATAATCCATGGAAGAATCTTCGATGGATAAAAAGCCTTCCTCCTGGGCAATGCCGACCGTCATGGCCGTTAAGGTTTTGCCTGCAGAATTCCACGAGTGGCTGTCATCCATGGTAAAACCACCAAAATACCATTCCACCACAATTTTTCCATCTTTTAAAATGATGAATCCATCAGTCCCCTTTTCTTCCAGGAAGTCATAGAGGGGTTGTTCGGCATCTGTTTTCCACCCCAAATCGATTGGAGAAACGGTTTCCCATGTAGAAGAACCAATAGGAGGAAAATACAATTCAGCAGTTTCTGGGTCGGGGTTGGAATCCCCATCATCCTTAGGATCGTCCCCAGAAGAACACCCTATTATAAAAACAAAGAAGAACAGCGAAAGGACAACCAGTGGTTTCATGGCTTAACGATTTTTTAATTGGACTAATTTTTATCCTTAGGGTTTAACGCCAAAACAGGAAAAATATGCAGCCAAATCGATGTAATGCGCTGTGTTGTTGTATTTTTGCACTCCATTTATAGCAACTATGCGCACAAAATCGCTTAAGAAGAACAAAATCAATGTGGTAACCTTGGGTTGTAGCAAGAATGTCTATGATTCTGAAGTGCTGATGGGCCAGCTACGTGCCAATAACAAAGAGGTGGTGCACGAGGAAGAAGGCAATGTGGTGGTGATCAATACTTGTGGTTTTATTGCCAATGCCAAGGAAGAAAGCGTGAATACCATTTTGGAGTACGTTCAGAAGAAGGAAGAAGGGTTGGTGGACAAGGTTTTTGTGACCGGCTGTTTGAGCGAGCGCTATAAACCGGACTTGGAGAAGGAAATCCCAAATGTGGACGAATATTTCGGGACCAGTGACCTACCCAACTTGTTGAAGGCACTTGGGGCCGATTATAAGCACGAATTGATTGGGGAACGTTTGACGACCACCCCCAAGAACTACGCTTATTTAAAAATTGCCGAAGGTTGTGACAGGCCTTGTTCGTTTTGTGCCATTCCGATCATGCGGGGCAAACACAGGAGTACCCCCATTGAAGATTTGGTGTCCGAAACAGAAAAGTTGGCGGCAAAAGGAGTCAAGGAGCTCATTTTGATTGCCCAAGATCTCACCTATTATGGGCTGGACCTTTATAAAAGGCGGAATTTGGCAGAGTTGCTCGAGGCTTTGGTAAAAGTGGATGGGATTGAATGGATCCGTTTGCACTACGCCTTCCCAACAGGGTTCCCGATGGATGTTTTGGATGTGATGCGAAGGGAGCCAAAAATCTGCAATTATATCGATATCCCATTACAACATATTTCCGATGCCATACTGAAAAGTATGCGGAGGGGAACCACACAGGCAAAGACTACCCAGTTGTTGCAGGATTTCAGGTCGGCGGTACCAGGTATGGCGATCCGGACCACCTTGATTGTGGGTTATCCTGGGGAAACCGAAGAGGATTTCCAGATCTTGAAACAGTGGGTAAAGGATATGCGTTTTGAACGTTTGGGCTGTTTTACCTATAGCCATGAGGAGAATACCCATGCCTATACTTTGGTGGATAATGTACCCGAAGAAGTAAAGCAAGACCGTGCCAACCAGATTATGGAAATCCAATCGCAGATTTCTTGGGAATTGAACCAAGGGAAAATAGGGAAGACGTTTCGTTGCATCATCGATAGAAAGGAAGGGAATTATTTTGTCGGCCGTACCGAGTTCGATTCTCCTGATGTGGACAATGAGGTCTTGATAGATGCGACCAAGTATTATGTAAAGATCGGCGATTTCACCTCCATCAAGATCAACGAGGCTTCCGATTATGATCTTTACGGGGAGCCTGTAGCTTAGTATTTTATTTCCAAATGTTTTTTGATCCACTTCACAAGAGGTTGGAAAATCAGTCGTAGCCAATGTCTATGATTGTCCGCCTATTTCTTTGTTCCTCATTCCGCAGTAAACTGACAATGGTCATGGTTCCAATGTATTTCTGGTGGTAAATTTATAGTTCAAACTAAAGAATCTATGTAATTTCTCTTTTTTATTGACTGATTTTCAGTCGACAATAAAAATGGATTTACAACTAAACCAACAATATGGACCAAAATCAAAATAAATTGAAAGTGAGTGTCACGCTACTCCGTATACTGATAGGATGGCACTTTTTATTTGAGGGCGTCGTGAAGCTGTACAATCCCGAGTGGACATCCTTCGGGTATTTGGCTACCGCGCAGGGCCCTTTTAAATGGTTCTTTACCATGCTGGTGGGCGATGCCACGATCGGCTGGGTGGACACGCTCAACATTATTGCCCTTATGGTGGTGGGAATCACCTTTACCCTCGGAATTTTTGAAAAGGTCGGTGCCTTTGTAGGCATGGGACTTTTGGCCCTCTACTTTTTTGCCCACCCGCCATTTCCTGGGTTGACCCAGTTGAATGTGGAGGGAAGTTATTGGTTCGTGAACAAGAACCTGATTGAACTGGTGGCTTGTTTGGTCATTTACCAATTGCCTACGGGCCAATATTTTGGATTGGAATACCTTCGGAAGAACAAACTAACTAAAATGCAAGAGCAATGAAATGGACTAGAAGAGACCTTTTGATCGGATTGGGAGGACTCCCCATACTAGGAGCGGTATGGTGGGCCGGAGCTGCCAATACCGTAGGGTCCAGAAGAAAACGTTCCGAAATCTTGGAACAACTCAACATTACCCCATCATTGCCACCTGCAGTACCCGGTATCGGTGGCGAACCTGTTCGGATCGGGATCATTGGTTTTGGTATCCGTGGGGAACAGCTTTGCAGGGCCTTGGGCTTTGCCACCGAAGATTGGAAGGAACAGATGCGTTTGGCGGCACAGGAAGACCCCAATAATCACGCCTTTGAAGATTTTATGGGCCAAGAAAAGCTCAACGTAAAATTGGTGGGTATCTGTGATGTGTTCGATGTGCGGGCAGAAAATTTTATCGACTCTTTTTCCACACCGGAAAATCCGATAAAACGATACACCACTTACAAAGATATGATCGGTAGCGGTGATGTGGATGCCGTAGTAATCGCTACACCCGACCATTGGCATGCTCCCATTTCCATCGAGGCATTGAACCACAATGTGCACGTGTATGTGGAAAAGCCCATGACGCATACCGTTGGGGAGACCTATCTGTTGCGGGATGCCGCCAAAAACTCCAAAGCGGTGTTGGCTGTGGGGCACCAACATAGGCAGACCTTGAGTTTTAGTACAGCTAAGGATATAGTTGAAAAAGGTACCTTGGGACACGTGTCGCTTATCCAGACCAATACCAACAGAAATGATGACAATGGGGCCTGGAACTATGATATCCATGAAAAAGCTAGCCCCGAAACCATAGATTGGGAACAATTTTTAGGTTCTGCACCAAAGGTGCCGTTCAATAAAAACCATTTTTTCAGATGGCGTAAGTGGTGGGCTTATGGCTCCGGACTTTCAGGGGATTTGTTGACCCATGACTATGATCGCTTGAATTGTGTGCTCCATATGGGCATTCCTTCATCGGTCAGTGCTTCGGGGGGTATTTATACCCATAACGATGGCAGGAATGTTCCCGATGTGATCCAAGTGAACATGGAATTCCCCGATTACAGTACCGGAAGCAGCCAGGCCAAAGGCAAGGAAAAAGGAATGACCTTCTGTTACAGTGCCACGTTGGGTAACGGTTTCAACAGGCCGACCATATTGATGGGGCACGATGCCACTATGGAGCTGGGCAATAAATTGACCATTTGGCCCGATGGGGCTTCCACCCGATATGCCGAAATGATTGAAGCCGGAAAAATGAACCCTGGGGTGCCTATTTATCAATACAATCCAGCAGCCAATGTGCCCGATGCCATTTCTTCGGCCACTTCGCAATATTTTGCGGACAAAGGCCTTATGTGGACCTATATCGATGGGGTCCGTGTGGATTCCACTTTCTTGCACATGAGGGAGTGGTTGAGCGTGATCAAGAACGGCGGAAAAGTGAGCTGCGGTATCAATGAAGGTTTCGAGGAAGCTATCTCCGCCCATATGGCAGGTTTGTCATGGAAATTAGGCCGAAAAATTGAATGGGATCCCAATACCGAAATGTTGAAGCCCATTGAAGGTATTGATTTTGATGAAGTATTACTGGCCAACGGTACTTGGGATGTGAAACCCGAGATGGTTGGCTGAGGTTTATAGATTTTTACGTTTTTCTAATCCGGAAAGTGGGATGTTGCCTCCAAGGAATTCGGCTCCATAAGGCAGTGTCCCATTTTTCATTTTAAAGTATTGGTAAGTATATGGGTGCTATCTTTTTCGCTGGAGTTCGTATTGGTACAATTCCCTTCCCAATTGGGCCAGGAATGGGATGCCCACTTCGTCATATTCATAGTTGTCATCATTAAAAATACCATCGTTGTTGACCAAAATGGTAGCAACGATCATAAAATCCACCTTGTTTTGGGTATCTTGAATGTAGGCGCAATCTGTAAGGGTGCCATACGCATAGCCCACTTTGTTGTAAATTTTGATATGGTCCGGCATAGGGTCCGTACTGTCCCCGAACATAAAGAACTTTACATAGCTATCATAAAACTCCTCGGGATCATAACCCAATTTTGATGGGAGGACATGCATGGCTTCCAAAAGGAATTGATGTTGCTCTGGGCTCAAATCAAACCGTTCTTCCTTTGTAAAAGCTTCAGGAAAAATGATACGTTTCAACAATGCTGATTGAGCCTCAACAGGGAAATAGTTTTTGAGGGAAAAATCAAACGGTTCCATCACCAAAGAATCTTCCCCATAAAACCCCCTACCTTTTTTCAGTTGTTTTAAGGTCAATTGTTTGGCCGGGGTATTGATGATCGGTTGGGTTACCGAGGTAGTGGAATCATTTAAATAGACGACCATGGGTTTGGTGGTGACATCGTCACCGTTGGGGGACGATAATCTGTGCGCGATACGGATGGGTGTTACCCCTCTTCGCTTAATTCTGACATTCAGGTCATCCTGCCCTAAAAACTCAACCAATCTATTGTTGGCAGCATTGTCGGAAACGGCAAAGATTCCGGAAATACATTTGGCAAAAGTGGTTTCCACGGAATCTCCTTCGATATAAAATCGGGTATTGAGGTCCAGGGAATCAATTTGGTTCAATTTTTCAAGTGTGGCCACCGCAGCAGGAAACTTGGCGGTACTTGCAGGATAGAAATAGTTTTCCGCATCAACCTGAAAATCGAAATCCGTGAAGAAAATACTGTCGTTACGGCGATCAATTTGGGTGTACCGGATTTGGACCTCGTGTTCCTTCACATGATCCATCACATTTTTGATCAGTTGATTTTCGGAAGCCAACACTTGCTCCAGTGGATCAACAGCAACAATGGAATCTTTACAGGATAGTACCAATACGGTCAATGCGGTAAAAGCGATCCTGCTCCACATGATGGTCGGTTAAAGATCTCCTGTATAAACTTGTCCCCTGTGCGGTTTTAAAATGTCCTTCACTTCTTTGAGTTCAAACTCGGCCACCACCAAAAAAGCGATGCTATGTGTCGGTCCAAAATGCTCTACACCAGATAGGTCGAATTTCAATTCTTCCACGATGACAAATTCTTCAAGGTGTTTAAGGTAGTGTTCGGCAGTGCGTGCTGCGTTGGGTCCCCTAAAGTCCCAAATGATTTTGATTTTGCGGTCCAAAATTTTCTCCATGGTTGTTATAAATCGGTTGCGGAAATCCCCTCTTCGGCAAATTTCTTAAAATCCTGCATATAAATCAAAGTTTGTTTTTTGAATGCACCGGGCATTAACAACCCCATCAATTTCATTCCAAAGCCTGAAAACTGAAAATCCGTTTCTGTTACCCAACGGGTCTTGTCATCTTCGTCCTTAAAATAGTTTTTTTGCAGATTGTGAACGCCTTTGGCATCATAACTGGCATGCATTTCTTCAGGCAAGTTTTTTTTGATGATGGTCTCCACTAGGGTGATTTCACGTTTACCCATCTGATATGTGAGGCTCATTTGAGCTCCTTCTTGACCTGGGCTTTTGGAAAGCTGTTCATAATGGGTCAGCCCCCGTTGCCAATGTTTCATGTTTTCAGGATTGTCCAATTTCTTGATGAACTCGTCCCGTGGGACATTCACCAAAATTTCGGTCGTATACTTCATTCGGTTTGGTTTTGCACTAATGTAACGATTTCTTTTTTGGTGAAGGTCTTCTACTAAAAATCTGTTAATGGGAATAACACTTACTTGTACGGGATGTAGTAATTGTTATTTTTGCGAAATGCTTAAGCTCCAAAAAAATAGCCTATACCTACTTTGCACCCTAGGTGTTTTGATGATCGTTTCCTGCGAAGGTCTTTTTAATAAGGAAGTGGAACGGGAACCATTGGCAAGAGTAGGGGATGCCTACCTTTATAAAGACGATGTTGCCGCTTTGATCAGTGATGACATGACTCCACAGGATAGCGCCTTGTTTGTGACCAATTATATCAACAATTGGGCATCCAAGCAATTGTTGTTGTCCAAGTCCAAGATCAATCTGCCTGAAGAAAAATTGGAGGAATTTGACCGATTGGTTTCCGATTACAAATCTGAATTGTATACCCGGGCCTATATTGAGGCTTTGGTGTTGCAGGCCAACGATACTTCGGTAACCAAAAGCCAGTTACGGGAATACTACGAAAGGGAAAAGGAAAACTTTAAATTGAATGAAAAATTGGTGCAGCTCCGTTTCGTAGGTATGCCTGCCCAGTTTTTGGACAAGGATGGGGTAAAGGCAAAGATCCGAACTTGGAAAGATGCCGATAAACAATACTTGGATTCCATTGCGGTTCAGTTCAAAAAGATTCATTTTAACGACTCCATTTGGGTTAGTTCAACGAGGGTTGTGGAGGAAATTACACCCCTGACCGCTGCAAATGAAGCCAACTACTTAAAAAAATCACAATTTTTTGAGCTACAAGATTCCATAGAGGTATATTTGGGCATGGTCACCAATGTGTTGGAGGTCAATGATACAGCACCTTTTGAGTATGTAGAACCAGAAATTAGGCAATTGATCCTCAACAGAAGACGATTGAACTATGTGAAAAAATTGGAAACCGAGATTATAGATGAAGCAATCAAGAAGAAAGAATTTGAGGTTTATGAATAGTATGATGAAGGGGATTTTGGCCCTGGTTTTCCTATCGGCCATTACAGCGAAGGCACAGGAAACGGATGAAGCTTTGGGAGTAAAGGATACAACTACTTCGACCACAAAGGTAAAGTTGGATGGTATTGCTGCCGTAATCGGTGATTATGTGATCTTGGAATCAGATATTGACAAGACCTTGATCGACCTAAAAACACAAGGGGCTTCAATGGAAGATATTACACGATGTGGGCTTCTGGGCAAATTGATGGAAGACCGTTTGTATGCCCATCAGGCCATTCAGGATAGTTTGTTGGTATCGGACGATATGGTGAACGCCCAAAGTGATCGACAGATTCAACAATTTGTGTCACAGCTAGGGTCCATGGAAAAACTGTTGAAGTTCTATAAAAAACCAGATGTGGAAAGCTTCCGTACCGAACTTTTTGAGATCAACAAGTTGCGCATGCTGTCCGAAAAGATGCAAAGTAAGATTGTTGAGGAAATTGAGGTGACCCCGGAAGAGGTCCGTCAGTTTTTCTATAATATTCCAGAAGAGGACCGTCCCGTTTTTGGCGCCGAATTGGAAATTGCACAGATTGTAAAGTCGCCCAAAGCACCTGAAGAGGAAAAACAGAAGGTGATTCAACAGTTGAAGGCCATCAAACAAGACGTGGAAGAAAATGGCGCCAGCTTTAAGGTTAAGGCCATTTTATACACCCGTGATGATTCTTCAAGGGCAAATGGTGGTTTCTACAGCATGAACAAGGAAACCCAATTTGTTCGGGAATTTAAAGATGTGGCCTTCAGTCTTCAGGAAGGTGAAATTTCGGAACCTTTCGAATCTCCATTTGGTTACCATATTATCTATATTGAAAAAATTAGGGGTCAGGAAATTGATTTGAGGCATATTTTGATGATTCCTGAAGTTCCTCAAAGTGCCATTGATGATGCGGTGAAAGAGTTGGATACCATCCGTCAGCAAATATTGGATGGGAAATATACTTTTGCGGAGGCTGCCCTCAATTTTTCTGATGAAAAGGAAACCAAAAATGATGGCGGTCTATTGCGTAACCCGATCAATTTCGACTCCAAGTTCGAGTTGACCAAAATGGATCCTACCTTGTACAATCAGGTGAGGAACATTAAGGATGGGGAAATTTCCAAACCGATCAGGGAAGATGACCCTAGGGGAGGACCTCCCAAGTTCAAGATCATGAAGATTTCCAATCGCTATGATGAGCACAAAGCCGATTTTGCCAAGGATTATTTGAAAATTCAGGAGTTGGCCCTTCGGGAAAAGCAGTTCAAGGCCATCAAAAAATGGATGGAAGAGCATATTCAGGATACCTATATCCACGTGAACGTTGACAATAGAGGCTGCGATTTTGCAAACAACTGGGTAAAGGAGTAGGCCAATGTCAGACGTAACTGCGGTAGAAAACCTGGTAAAAAAACACCAAGAACTCAAAAAGGAGATTGCCAAGGTCATTGTAGGCCAAGAAATGGTGATCGAACAGATTTTACTCTCCATTTATACAGGAGGGCATTCCCTTTTGATCGGTGTTCCCGGTTTGGCCAAGACGTTAATGGTCAACACTATTGCACAAACGCTCGGATTGGATTTTAAACGCATACAGTTTACCCCGGACCTTATGCCCAGTGATATTTTGGGTAGTGAGGTATTGGACCAGAATAGAAACTTTAAGTTTATCATGGGCCCTGTATTCGCCAATATCATTTTGGCGGATGAGATCAACCGAACCCCGCCCAAAACTCAGGCAGCACTGTTAGAGGCCATGCAGGAGCGTGCGGTGACGATTGCGGGTAAACAATACAAACTCAATCGTCCTTATTTTGTGTTGGCCACGCAAAACCCTATTGAACAGGAAGGAACGTATCCCTTGCCAGAGGCCCAGTTGGATCGTTTCATGTTCGCCATTGAATTGAAATATCCATCCATTGAGGAAGAAATTCAGGTGGTAAAATCTACAACCACTGATGAGGAGGTGCAGTTGAATACCCTTTTTAATGCGGATGATATCATTGCCATCCAGCATCTGATCAGACGGATTCCCGTGCCTGATAATGTAATCGATTATGCCGTAAGGCTTGTCAATAGAACCCGCCCGGGAATGGAAGGTTCCTTGGATTTTGTGAATAATTATGTGGATTGGGGCGCTGGTCCAAGGGCTTCACAGAACCTTGTGTTGGCTGCGAAGGCACATGCTGCCATCCACGGAAAGTTTTCTCCGGACATTGAGGACGTGAAAGCGGTTTCCTTGGGCATTCTTCGTCACAGGATCCTAAAAAACTACAAAGCTGAGGCCGAGGGCATCTCAGAGGAAAGGATTATTGCAGAATTGTTATAAATATCAAATCATAGATATTTATTTAGCGGAATTCTAATTCCAAAATCCTTCGTTATTTAGTAAATTTACCGAATTACTAAAATCTTAAAACTCAATTGTAGAATGGCATTTGATATAGACATGATTAAGGGCGTCTACGCTTCCATGGGGGAACGTGTGGATAAGGCCCG
>JASBTS010000146.1 GCA_030148305.1 Allomuricauda sp.
GGTCGTCCTATATCGTTTATGACTTTTACAAACAGCAGATAAACCCTAATGCTTCGGAAAAACAAATGGTTAACGTGGGGAGGTTGTCCACGGTGCTATTAATGGTGTTGAGTGCATTTTTGGCCTTGGCCCTACAGGATGCCATGGGAGTGTTCAACCTATTGTTGTCCTTTGGTGCCGGAACGGGACTTATCTTCATTTTACGTTGGTTCTGGTGGCGTATCAATGCATGGAGTGAAATTACCGCCATGTTTTCTTCGGGAATTTTGGCAGTGTTATTGGAAACCACTTCCCTACGAGAAGTTTTGTTTGCCCCAGAAACGGGAGTTTTCCCAGAATGGGCCGATTTACCTTTTATTATGGTAGTGACCTCTATTATATGGTTAACGGCCACGTTCGTTACCCAGCCCGAAAGCAAAGAGGTACTGCGAAGTTTCTATCTAAAGATTCAGCCTGGTGGTCCAGGATGGGCCAAGGTTGTGGATGAAGCCAAAAAAGAACATGTGGAAATCGTCAAGACCAATGAAAAATGGAGTGTGCCATCAGGCATAAAGGCCATGCTAGCCGGTGTTGTGCTGATTTACTCCATTATGTTTGCCACAGGGTATTGGATTTATGGAGATTACAAGTTGGCCATGGGCCTTACTGCCTTGGTTGTGGTTTCCGCCTTTGTGCTCTTAAGGGTTTGGAAAGGAATGAAAAACGTTTTTTAATCCCGAAGTTCCAACAGCCTAGACACATATTTTCCAACTACATCAAACTCTAGGTTAACCGTTGTGCCTACTTTGTAGGTATGGAAACGGGTGTGCTCATAGGTATAAGGAATGATGGCCACACTAAAGTGGTCTTTTTGGGAATCCACAACGGTCAAGCTAACCCCATCCACGGTAATGGATCCTTTTTCAATGGTCACATTGTTGAGGTCGGTATCATAGGTAAAAGTGAAAACCCAGCTGCCATCCTTTTGTTCAATGGAGGCACAAACGGCTGTCTGGTCCACGTGACCTTGAACAATATGGCCGTCCAAACGGGCGCCCAGCACCATGGCACGCTCCAGGTTCACCTCATTTTCCAAGGTGAGTTCATCAAGGTTGGTCTTGTTCAGGGTTTCTTCTATGGCGGTAACGGTATATTGGTCATCCCTCAAGGAAACCACGGTTAAACACACTCCGTTATGGGCCACGCTCTGGTCTATTTTCAGTTCCGATGTTATATCCGAAGAAATGGTGATGTGCAGATTACCCCCTTCTTTTTCAAGCTTTTCAACTTTCCCCAAAGTCTCTATGATCCCTGTGAACATGTGTATTATTAATTGACTAGTTTTGTATTGCAAAAGTAGCCATAACGGCATTGATTATATGGAGGAAACGCAAAAAATAAAGCTGGGGATTTCCATTGGGGACATCAAGGGCATTGGGTGCGAAGTGGCACTCAAAACCTTTGAGGATGCAAGAATGTTGGATTTTTGCACCCCCATCCTATTTGCATCGAACAAGACCATTACCCAACAAAAGACCGATTTGGGTATAGATATTGCCTTTAACGGGGCAAAGGATGCTTCCCAAGCCGTGGAGGGTAAGATTAATATTGTGAACGTTTGGAAAGAAGCTCCCCAAATTGAATACGGACAGGCGACCAAAGAAGCCGGAGCATTGGCCATTCAATCCTTAAAGGCGGCGGTTAAAGCTTTAAAAGATGGCGAAATCGATGTGTTGGTGACCGCACCCATTAACAAGAACAACATACAGGCAGAGGATTTTAAATTCCCCGGCCATACCGATTATTTGGCCAAGGAACTGAAAGGGGAAAGCCTGATGTTCATGGTTGCGGATTCCCTACGTGTGGGTTTGCTGACCGACCATATTGCGGTGAAGGATGTGGCGCAGGCCATTACTCCAAAATTGATTCGCAACAAGGTGGCCATAATGGAAAAATCCCTTCAAATGGATTTTGGCATCCGTAGGCCAAGAATTGCCTTATTGGGCATCAATCCACATAGCGGGGATAACGGGACCATTGGGGAAGAGGACGATAAGATTTTGAAACCGGTGATCCAAGAGCTGTTCAACAAAGGCACTTTGGTATACGGTCCGTATTCGGCCGATAGTTTTTTTGGTTCCAATACCCATCAAAATTTTGATGCCGTGTTGGCGGCCTATCACGATCAAGGACTGATTCCGTTCAAGACCCTTTCCTTTGGAAAAGGAGTGAACTATACCGCTGGATTGGACAAAGTACGCACCTCTCCCGATCACGGAACCGCCTATGAAATTGCGGGAAAAGGCATGGCGGACGAGAGTTCGTTCAAAGAAGCGGTTTTCACTGCCATTCAGGTGTTTAGGCACCGAACGGAGTATATGGAATTGACCAAAAACCCCCTTCAAAAGCAAAAGATCAAGCGTGGAGCCTAAAAAGTTGCACGAAATGTAGATATTTGTTTGTGTTGGAATTGCAGTTTTGTAAATAAGTAGTATCTTTGCACCCGCCTTTAGAGGCTGGTACACAAACCTTAAGTGTAGAAATGATGAAGCTGAAAGAGTTTAATATCCCTTTTTCAGGTCTGAAGTTGGGAAAACATGAATTTGTGTACGAGATTGACAATGCGTTCTTTGAATCTTTTGAATACCAAGAGTTTAATGGGGCTTCAATCCACACCAAGGCCATCTTGGACAAGATGAGCACTATGATGGAACTGCGAATTGAAGCAGAGGGCACCGTCAACGTAGATTGCGATCTTACCGGGGAACCTTTTGATCAACCCATCGAATCGGACCTGCATCTCGTCATCAAATTTGGCGAGGAGTATAACGATGAGGATGATGAGATCTTGATCATTCCCCACGGAGAGTTCCAGATCAACATTGCACAGTATATCTATGAAATGTTGGTGTTGGCCGTTCCACAAAAACGGGTACATCCTGGAGTTGAGGACGGAACCCTAAAATCGGACATCTTGGACAAGCTGGAAGAACTCCAGCCAAAAGAGCAAAAAGAATCATCGGAAAAAACAGATCCCAGATGGGATGATTTAAAAAAGTTACTAACGGATAAATAGGTTTATAATGGCACATCCTAAAAGAAAGACATCAAAAACCAGAAGGGACAAGAGAAGAACACACTACAAAGCAGTTGCACCAACCATCGCAAAAGATAGCGTAACAGGTGAGATGCACTTGTACCACAGAGCCCACTGGCATGAAGGTAAATTGTATTACCGAGGCCAAGTTTTGATCGACAAAGCAGAGGAAGAGACTGCAGCTTAATTGCATTCCCTATAAAATAGTCCGACTCCCGTTGCGTAACAGCGGGAGTTTTTTTATGGACCATAGTTAAATACAAAAACGGGCTATTTTTGACGGGAAAGTCATATAAAATGACTAATTTTCACCGCTTTTGGGTCAAATTTGAATGTTTTTGACAATAAAGAGAGGCTAAAATGAAGAAAACAACGGCAGCCATTACAGCTGTAGGAGGATATGTTCCAGAGTTCATTCTTTCCAATAAAATATTGGAAACCATGGTAGATACAAACGATGAATGGATAACCACACGGACTGGAATCAAAGAAAGAAGAATACTTAAGGAAGAAAATGCCGGAACATCTTTTATGGCCATCAAGGCAGCAGAAGATTTGATACAAAAAAGTGGGGTAGACCCTTCCGAAATTGATTTTGTATTGGTGGCCACTGCAACACCGGATCTACCGGTTGCGGCAACCGCTGCCTATGTGGCTTCCGAAATTGGCGCGGTCAATGCCTTTGCCTATGATTTGCAGGCGGCCTGTTCCAGCTTTTTGTATGGAATGTCCACAGCGGCAAGTTATATTGAATCTGGCAAGTACAAAAAAGTGTTGTTGATCGGTGCGGATAAAATGTCCTCTATCTTGGATTACACCGATAGGACCACATGTATCATTTTTGGTGATGGTGCCGGTGCCGTACTTTTTGAACCCAATCAAGAAGGATTAGGTGTGCAGGATGAATATCTTCGTTCCGATGGTATTGGAAGACAGTTTCTAAAAATTGATGCAGGGGGTTCTATTTTACCCGCATCTGAAGAAACCGTGAAGAACAAACAACATTATGTATATCAAGACGGCAAATCAGTTTTTAAATTTGCCGTTTCCAATATGGCCGATGTGTCAGCCTTGATCATGGAAAGGAACAACCTTACCCATGAAGACGTTCAATGGTTGGTGCCACACCAGGCCAACAGAAGGATCATTGATGCCACCGCCAACAGAATGGGAGTTGAGCCGGCAAAAGTAATGGTCAATATAGATCGTTATGGAAATACAACCTCTGCCACATTGCCCTTGCTGTTGTTCGACTACGAGAAGCAATTGAAAAAAGGCGATAATTTGATTTTTGCCGCTTTTGGGGGAGGATTCACTTGGGGATCCATCTATTTAAAATGGGCCTATAATTCTTAATCACGCAACTAACAAAAACTTATTCGATGGACATTAAGGAAATTCAGAATTTAATCAAGTTTGTGGCCAAGTCGGGTGCCAGTGAGGTAAAGCTGGAAATGGAAGATTTTAAGATAACCATCCGTACAGGAGCCGATGCAAGCTATCCCGAAACAACTATCGTACAGCAGATCCCTATGGCCCATGCGCCATCTGCACCAGTGGCCCACGCTCCTGTGGCCCAGGAAGCTGCCGCTCCAGTAGCCCAAGCTCCAAAAGCCGAAGATTCCAAATACATTACTATAAAATCCCCGATCATAGGAACATTCTATAGAAAACCATCTCCTGATAAACCTTCTTTTGTGGAAGTAGGCAGCAACATCAGCAAAGGAGATGTACTTTGTGTGATCGAGGCCATGAAACTTTTCAACGACATCGAGTCTGAAGTTTCTGGAAAGATTGTTAAGATATTGGTAGATGATTCCTCTCCTGTGGAATTTGACCAACCTTTGTTCTTGGTAGACCCATCATAGATAATTTTAAGTGCTAAATTTTAAGTGACTAAGTGTTAGTTATTTAAAACCATTTAAAATTTAGAATCCAGAATTTAAAATTGTATTCTATGTTTAAAAAAATATTGATTGCAAATAGAGGCGAGATAGCCTTGCGCATCATACGTACCTGTAAGGAAATGGGTATCAAGACTGTTGCGGTATATTCCAAGGCGGATGAGGAAAGCCTACACGTACGGTTTGCGGACGAGGCCGTTTGTATCGGTCCCGCACCCAGCAGCGAGTCGTATTTGAAGATACCCAACATTATTGCCGCTGCGGAAATTACCAATGCGGATGCCATTCACCCAGGATATGGGTTCCTATCCGAAAACGCTAAATTTTCAAAGATCTGTGCGGAGCATGATATCAAGTTTATTGGAGCATCCGGGGAGCAGATAGAAAAAATGGGAGACAAGGCCACGGCCAAAGAAACCATGAGAAAGGCAGGGGTGCCCACGGTCCCAGGTTCCGAAGGTCTTTTGAAAGATGTGGAGCACGCCAAAAAAGAAGCCAAGAAAATGGGCTATCCCGTAATGATCAAGGCTACTGCCGGTGGTGGTGGCAAGGGAATGCGCGCCATTTGGTCCGAAGAAGAAATTGAAAAGAGCTTTGAAAGTGCCGTTAAGGAAGCCACTGCCGCCTTTGGCAATGGTGGTATGTACATGGAAAAGCTTATAGAGGAACCCCGTCACATTGAGATCCAAGTGGTGGGCGACCAATACGGTAAAGCATGTCACCTTTCTGAAAGGGACTGTTCCGTGCAGCGTCGACACCAGAAATTGACCGAGGAGACCCCATCGCCCTTTATGACGGATTCCCTTCGTGATGAAATGGGTAAAGCGGCCGTAAAAGCTGCGGAATACATCAAATATGAAGGAGCGGGAACCATAGAGTTTTTGGTGGACAAACACCGAAACTTCTACTTTATGGAGATGAACACCCGTATTCAGGTGGAGCACCCTATCACAGAACAGGTGGTAGATTATGACTTGATTCGTGAGCAGATTTTGGTTGCTGGCGGGGTGCCGATTTCAGGGAAGAACTACTATCCAAAATTGCATTCCATCGAATGTAGGATCAATGCCGAAGACCCCTATAATGACTTCAGGCCATCCCCAGGAAGGATCACAACCCTTCACACACCGGGAGGACACGGGGTTCGTTTGGACACCCACGTGTACAGTGGTTATGTGATTCCACCGAACTACGATTCCATGATTGCCAAGTTGATTACCACTGCCCAAACAAGGGAAGAGGCCATCAACAAAATGCGTAGGGCACTGGATGAGTTTGTGATAGAGGGCATCAAAACGACCATTCCGTTCCATCGACAATTGATGGACCACCCTGATTATTTGGCGGGCAACTATACCACCAAGTTCATGGAAGGTTTCAAGATGGACCCAAAATATCAAGACGAACATTAATTTGAGACCCCGATGCAAGTCGGGGTTTTTATTTTATGCAACTGAGCTATTGGGAATATAAGACGTGGTTCTCCCATG
>JASBTS010000163.1 GCA_030148305.1 Allomuricauda sp.
CGAATACAGCAATACCGGCTATGCCCTTTTAGGGCATATTGTTTCCCAGGTTTCTGGGATGCCCTATCAGGACTATATCACCCAAAATATTTTTAAGCCCTTGGGCATGGACCACACTTATTGGGAATACGAAGGCATTCCCGAAGAACAACTGGCCATCGGGTATCGCTGGGAAGATGAACAGTGGAAACTGGAACCCATGCTGCACGACGGCTCTTTTGGTGCCATGGGAGGGCTCATTACCTCCATAACCGATTTTAGTAAATACGTAAGTTTTCACCTTTCGGCATGGCCTCCACGAAACGACGATGACAACGGCCCCATTAAACGAAGTTCCTTACGCGAAATGCAGACACCACAGTTCCCAAGACTGTACGCCAATGCAAAGGACTACAACGGGGACGATTGCGCTATTTTGTCCGGGTATGGCTTTGGGTTGGGCATTGCGGAATACTGTAATGGCCTAAAACAGGTCTCGCACGGGGGCGCGTTGCCGGGTTTTGGAAGCAACTATACCTTTTACCCCGAGTTTGGCGTGGGCATTATGGCCTTTTGCAACCTTACCTATACGTCGCCCTGGTCGTTAAACGAGCTCAGTAAACTATTGTTCGAGACCGCCGATCTACAGCCACGGAAATTACCTGCCTCGGATGTGCTATTGGAACGACAGGAACAGATTACCCAACTGATCCAACATTGGGAACCCGCTTTGGAAGAGCAAATTCTGGCCGAGAATTTTTACTTGGACCGATCGAGGGAAAAACGTAGGACAGCGATACAGGAAGTTTTGGAAAAAGCCGGGACCATTAAAACCGTTGGGGACATGCACCCCCTGAACCAGCTACGGGGACGCTACACCCTACAGACCGAAAACGGGGAAGTGAATATCTTTTTTACGTTGACCCCCGAGAAATACCCAAAAGTACAGCGATTGGATGTCTCCTTTGAGCCAAACGAACCGGATGCATAAAAAGGTTGGATGTATACCTACTGTCCCCTATACCAATGCATTACTGTTGATAAAATGACAAAACCTTACGGAAAAGCGTAGGAGGTTGTAGGGGTTTTTCTATTAACTTGGTTATCAGTTGATACAATTCATTTGAAAACGACTAAAAACTATGAATCAAAAAGTATTTATTTCATATTCTTGGACAACACCCAAACACGAAGAATGGGTCCTTAGTCTAGGGAAAAGACTAATATCTGATGGTATTGATGTAGTCTTAGATAAGTGGGATTTAAAGGAAGGTCATGACTTGTACGATTTCATGGAATCGATGGTGAAATCACCAGAAATAAATAAGGTTTTAATTATCCTTGACAAAGAATATACTGAAAGAGCAGATTCTCGAAAAGGTGGAGTGGGAACGGAAACTCAAATAATCAGTCCTAAAATATATAAGGACGTATCACAAGAAAAATTTATTCCTGTTGTTAGAGAGCGCAATGAAAACAGTGAGGCATACATTCCAGCGTATCTTGATGGTCGAGTTTATATTGACTTGTCTAGTGATGAACATTTTGAAGAGAATTACGAGAGTCTTTTAAGAAATATTTATGGTCGCCCCTCATTTAGCAAACCTAAGTTGGGAAAAGCTCCAAGTTATTTGTTTGAAGACAGCCCTTTAAATTTCAGGACTTCACATATACTAAGAGGCTTCGAAAAACAGCTATTAAATAAGCCTGACCGTGCTAATTTGCTAATTCGAGACTTTCTCGATGATTTCATTGAAAATTTAAAAGAATTCGGCATTACGTATAAGTCCCGAGACCATATTGAGGTTGGCAAACAGATTTGTGAGAATATAAATCAGTATACGCCATTACGTGATGACTTCATTAAGTTTTTTGACATTCTAACAAATTCAAATGTTGACTTTGATATTGACATCCTTATTCAATTCATGGAAGAGTTGCCCACATTCTTTTCACCATTAGACAACCGTAAAAGTTGGGACTCATTTGAGTTTGACAATTTCAAGTTTATTATTCACGAGCTACTACTTTATTTAGTCGCAGTAGGTCTCAAAAACAGCAACTATAAATTTATAGAAGAAATCCTATATTCTAGTTACTTTACAAAAGACAAATACAATCATATTAACGAAGCAAAAAATTTCGATACTTTCTACGGGCACACTGACATAATAAAACCATATTATGATCAAACCCATTCACAGAATCATTTCAGTGCAATGGCAGATTTTATAATTAAAAGGATCCCTGATTTTTTGTCAAAAAGACTACTCGTTCAAGCAGATTTGCTTTGTTACCATGTGGCTGAGTTAAATAACCTGAGATGGTTTCCAATCACATATATCTATGACACATCAGGTCGCTATGAATTGTTTTACAGACTTGAATCAAGAAGACATTTTGAAAAAGTAAAGATTCTATTTGGTGTTGAGACAATAGACGAGTTTAAAGGAAAACTGAAAGAACTTGAAGAAAAGGATAAAGGAAATAATTACAGAGTTTCATATTCAGGCTCATTTGACTCTGTAATTCCTCTTTATAGACTAATTGACAAAGAAAAACTAGGAACAAAAAGATAAAACTGCCTAAAACGGAACACATAAGCAACAGTTCTCTTTAGGACACTACTTACTCACAATCAAACCGATTACGAAACTCTATTCTCATCAACTCCCAAAACCTAATTTCTTACCCAAGCCAAAATCTCTGTAACTAAAGTTACAGCCCTTTTGCCTTTTTCTTCTTTTATTTGAAATATGCAGGGAATCCGCACATCACCACCTAGCACTAAAAAAGCACTGTCCATTCTGTTGATCGGGCTGCTCCTCTTGGCACCCTGCAAGGTCCGGAACACTATAGAGTCCTCCTTGGGCCTCACCACCACCAAGGTCACCAATAAGATCAAGGCCACCACAGCCTCCAAAACCTGTTGCGCGTCCTTTGTAACCGTGTCCACTTCCAAAGCAAAGAAAGTCAACGCCCAACCCCTGCTCTTTTTACCTGTTACTACCACGGCTTTGGCAATAAATGGGTCAACAGAAAACCAACTGGTACTAGATTCTAATAATAAAGTGGGGTTACCACCTTCGGTACCGTTGTACATTCTCTACCATCAGTTTAAGGGCTACCTGTAAGCCATCCTCACCCAGACCCCTTTTTTATACGTAGCTTACGTTTCATTACAAACACCACACACATGATACCACATAAAATCCTGGGCTTTGCGGCCCTGGCCCTCCTCGGCGGAACCCTGTTTTCATGCAAGGAGACCCCAAAAGAAAACCCCGAACAGACCATCACCATTCTGCAAACGGCCGACATTCACGGGCAATTACAGCCCCATGACGAGCTGTTTTGGGAAAACGACCAGATTACCTTTCGCAAATTGGGCGGTTTGGCCCACATGAAGACCCTTTTTGAGCAGGAACGCAACAAAGACCCCGAAGGCACCCTGATCTTGGACGGTGGCGACATGATCCAAGGGAGTGCCGTAGCGGCCCTTTCGCACGGAAAGGCTTTTGCGCCCATCATCAAGGCCATGGGCTACGATTTTCTGATTCCCGGCAACTGGGAGGTCGTCTATGGCAAACAGACCATGATGGATGTGCTGCAACACTACGACACCCCGGTCATTTCGGCCAATATGTACGATGAGGCTTCGGGCGAAACTTTGTTTCCCCAATACTTCATCAAGGAATTGAAAGGGGTGAAACTCGGTTTTATCTCCTACAACGATCCCGAGATTCCGGTACGCCAAAACCCTTCGTTCAGCAAGGGCATCCGTTTTGACCCCATCGACAAAAACTTGGAGGCCCTCATCACCGAACTGAAGGACAACCAAAAGGTAGACCTGCTCTTTTTGGTGACGCATATCGGCATCAGTAAACAATACGACCTGGCCAACCACCCTGCCTTACAGCGCGTGGATTACATTTTGGGGAACGACACCCACGAGCGCATCCGCAAACCACTTCAGGCGAAATATTCCAAGGTGACCGAACCCGGGGCCTTTGCCTCCTTTGTGGGCAAACTGACCTTGACGGTGAAGGACGGCAAGATCGTAAAGGAAGATTACGACCTTATGGAAGTGGACCCCGAAACCTATCCTGCCGATGCACAAGTAGCGCAGCTCATTGATCAGGAAACGGCTCCGTACAAGGAAGAAATCGAGCAGGTGTTGGGCTATACCAGCACGCCCCTCTACCGTTATTTTGTGGTAGAAAACCCCATGGACAACTTCATCACCGATGCCGCTAGATGGAAAACCGGGGCCGATATTTCCATTTCCAACGGGTTCCGGTTCAGTACACCCATTTCCATTGGGGAAAGTGGCAAGGCACCCATTACCCGGGCCGATCTGTGGAGCATGCTCCCCGTAAACGAAAAGGTGAAAATCGGCAAGGCTACGGGCAAACAAATCAAGGACTGGCTGGAAAAAGAACTGAACAATGTGTTTGCTGCAGACCCTACAGAGCGATTTGGGGGCTGGTTGGTGCGCTTTTCGGGCATGGAACTTACCTTTTATGCCAACAAACCCAAGGGAGAGCGTGTAGCCTCTATTGTAATTGGTGGCAAACCCATGCAGGAGGATAAACTGTACACCCTTTCGGCCTGTAGACGCGAAGGGGAACCGTTGCCTACCCTCTGCCGCATGCCGAACACGGTGGAGACCGAGGTGATGGACTACACCGTGCATGACGTAATCGTGGAATACCTCAAGGCCAAGGGCACCATCGCCCCTGCGATGGATGGTCGGGCCAAAGCACTGGATCTCGGTGAGAACGTATTGTCGCAATTGCCCGGAACCGATTATCAATTCCACTAAAACCTGAAATGTATGGAAAACAACAAAGTTGAAGTCAGTGGTTTTTCGGTACGGTTGCTGAGGGTCATGGTCAGCCTCATATTTATTGTGGCCAGCCTGAATCACTTGATCAACACGGACAAAGCCGTTGCCAAAATGGATCAGGCTCGGTTTGGTACCTTGGGCCATTTGTTGGGTCCCCCCGAAATTGCCGTAACGGTGTCGGGCGTGGTCATGTTCGTGTTTGGCATCGCTTTTTTTGCGGGTTTCAAGACCCGTTTGTCGGCCATCGTGCTCATTTGTGTATTGGTGCCCATTACGCTCACCGTTCAAGTGGGACAAATGGCCACTATCGGGCCATTGTTCAAGAACATCGCCATTTTGGGCGGCCTCCTATTTTTTGTATTGAATCCAAAACTTAAAAAATAATACTCATGAAACATATATTGACGATGGCTTTGATAGCCATGACTTTCATTGCCGGGCTCCAAGAAGGGAAAGCCCAGACGACTTATAACAAAGAGCAAAACAACTATTTTGTGCTCACCCGCAACGTACCCCAACTGAAGGCTATTATCCTAGCCGCTGATCAATTGGCTAGCGATGACGGTGCCAAGTTCGGGGAGTTCCATGTGGTGATCTGCGGGCAGACCGTTTCCGACCTTACGAATTTGGAAACCATGCAGCCCTATCTGGATATGGCCAAGGACAAGAACATCAAGTTGTTGGCCTGTGGCTTTTCGTTGAAAAAGTTTGGGGTGGACGCCACAAAACTTCCCCAAGAAATGGGTGTGGTGGAAAACGGCATTTTATATGGGTTTAACCTGCAAAAAGATGGTTTTCTGAGTATTACGCTATAGAGAAACCAGGTTTTTATTTTGTTAAAGGGGCGGCTTTTGTATCGTCCCTTTTCTTTTTTTGGTACTTTCAAGAAGGTTAGATGATGGGGCCTTTTTGAATCTCCCCAAAATTCAAAGTTTCCTATTTCATCCTCAATAACAATCCTATGAAAAACGAAACCATCAACAGAAGAACAGCAGTAAAGGTCTATTCCTTGGGCATGTTGGGACTTTCTTTGCCGAGTATCGGCATAGCCCATACACCTAAAACCGACCCCTGGTTTGGCAGTCTGGAAATTCCCGAACACTTTCCCAATATTGCCCCCGAGGTCATTTCCGAAGTGGTGGGCAGTTCCCATTTCGATTTGGAAAAGGTGAAAACGTTGGTGGACAAAAGACCAGAGCTTTCTCGGTCGGTATGGGAATGGCGATTTGGTGATTTTGAGTCCGCCATTGGCGCGGCTTCGCATGTAGGAAGAAGGGATATTGCCCAATACCTGATGGGAAAGGGAGCCCGGCCTACGCTCTTCACTTTTGCCATGTTGGGACATTATCAGGTCATTAAATCAGCTGTTGAAGCAGCTCCTGACATACAGGAAGTTACGGGTCCGCACGGCATCAGTTTGTTGGATCACGCTTACGCAGGCGAGCGCATGAAGGATAGCATGACTTCTTCAGAAATTGAACAATTGGAACTGACCATCGCCTATCTAAAAAATTTGGGGAATGCCGGTGGTCCAACCTATATCGAAGTGAGTCCAGAAGAACAACAGAAATATTTGGGCAATTACCTGTATGGGGCATCGGAGAAGGAAGGATTTACCATTTCTGTGAACATGAGGAAATTGCTTTCGTTGGGGCCCATTGGCGGGTTTGGTGGCGGTCTCTACAAAATTGGGGATAACCAATTTACTTACAACGGTACACCTTCGGTCACCATTTCTTTTGACATTCAAGAAGGCAGCGTTAAATCCTTGACGCTTACCGAACCCGATATCACCATTACGGCTAATAAGGTTTCGTAAAATGGAACCTCAATCTTTCTTTATCGGAATTTCCAAATAACTATCCCCGTACCATTTAATCACCAAAGGTTCCTGCTCATCTTTGATGGTTTCTTCACTTACATTTTTGCCCGTACCGTAATTGATTTCAGAAAAGGGATCCTTGATCCCATTGATGACCACTACCAATCTGCTGCCCTTACTTATTTTCTTGCTCGTCATCCGCACGATGCCAAAAGGAAGTTTGGTCTTTTCATTTGGCGTCAACAATTGTCGGTGCTCCCGATCTCGCACATAACTTGCCCTACCCACATAAGGCAATGCCAGCGCAAAGAATTTGCCATCAGACGTCTGCTCAAACAACACCACTTTATAATCAAAATCCTTTTTGTTGATGGAAACCGAAATCTCCCCTCCAAAAGAACCGTTCAGTTCAAAATCGGAGTCAAAAGGTTGGGTAGCAAAGGAAAAACCTTGTCCCACCATCAAACTGTCGGCAATAATGGATCCCCATCCACTAGAATTCCAGGTAAGGTTGCTTCGGTCGGAAAAATCAATGATCTGCTCCAAATATGCATTCGGGTCTTCAGGTTGTTCCGAAAGGGTGTAATGGATATCCTCCCCGTTGTTTCCCGTACCAAACAGCGAAGAAAAAGCCACCCCAGAACGCTTGTTGCTCAAATAATAGTTGAGGGTGTCCGTTGCCATCTCCTCCAAAGAAGGGGCGTGCCCCCATTTGTTGGCCCCCATGACCTCGTAATTGATCTTGTCCTTGAGCAAATCTGGTTTGGCCTCACCTTTCAAAATATAGTCAAACCACTCGAAGATCAAGGCCGTGATATCAATTTGTGCCACGGAATCGATGTCATATCCCAAAACACGGGCATCTGGTTTTTGTTGGGCGCCAAAATGGGTATACGGCCCGATAACCAGGTAGTGTTCTGCATTTTTGTTGTATTTGGCATGTTCCCTCAAATAGTACTGGGTGCCGATTTGCCCCCCATCATAATACCCAGTCGTGGCCAAAACAGGTATGTTGATATGGGCAAAATCCTCCTTATAGGGTGTCATGTCTTGCCAATAGGCATCGATGGTCGGATGTAGCAATCGTTCCCGAAACTGGGGATTGGGCAATCCGTCCAAACTATCCATAGCACTGTAAGCCACCCCTTTTTGAAACCATTCCATGTTCAAATCCTGCCAATGTTGCCCATTATAATACAAAGTGGTGTCCAAATACTTGTTATTGGAAACATAATGGTGCCAAGGAAAGTGGAAATTTTGATATACCCCATTTTCCATAGGTTCTGCGATACCCGGTGCTGCGGAGACCGAAGGAACGATCGTTTTTAAGGCGGGATGCACCTTGTTTTTTACAGCGGCCCATTGTGTGAAGCCCACATAGCTTCCCCCATACATTCCCACTTTTTGGTTGCTCCAATCCTGTTTGCTGATCCAATCGATTACTTCGTAAGTGTCATTTGTTTCATATTTATAGGGCACTATGGAATCGGGGCTCAATCCCTTTCCCCGGGTATAGGAAACCACTCCCACATACCCATGGTCGGCAGCCATTTTGGCTCTTTTCAAGTCACTTTTGCGTGCGTAGATGGTATGGAACAACACGGCTGGACTTGGTTCCAAAGCCTCGGCATTTCGCACTACGATCGCATGGATTTTTGCTCCGTCACCGGTTGAAATCAAGATACTGTCCTGAACCAGGTACGTTTTGCCTTCTTCCGTAATCGTTCTTGGGTTTTGAACAGAGGATTTTTCTTGGCAAGAAGCTAATAAACAGAGAACTACCAGTGCAAGGATAAACGTTTTGTTGATTGATTTTTTCATTTGGATTGATTTTAAGTTTAGGGCATAACCGTCCTAAAGCAATATGTTTTTGCTGTTCATTATTTTGATTGGATTACATATGAAATCGCTACAAACTGTTCCGGTTTTTGAACGTTACCGATTGCCTGGTCGAAAGGTCTATCGTTTCCCCCGTGGTCAAGAGTAATCGCAGTTTGTTGTTGAAATACGGATGGATTTCCTTGATATATTCCGTGTTGATGATTTGACTCCTATTGGCCCTGAAAAAGAAGGTCGGGTCCAATTTTCCCTCCAATTGGTTGAGGGAACGTTTGATCATGGCTTTTTGGTCACCAAAATACAGGCGCACATAATTGTCCAGGGACTCGATTAAACTGATCTCCGCCAATGCAATAAAATACACCTTTTCACCATCCTTGATAAAGATTTTTTGATGGCCTGCCAATGGTGCTTTCTGCGCTTCTTCCTTCTTTTGTAATTCAACCTTTACCTTTTCAATGGTTTTGGCAAAGCGCTCTTCCCTCAGCGGTTTTACCAAATAATCCAACGCATTTACTTCAAAAGCTTGCACTGCATAGTGATCATAGGCCGTTGTGAACACCACTTCGGGAACGGTTCCCAACTCCTCCAACAAATCAAACCCTGACTTTCCTGGCATGTGAATATCCAAAAAGATGATGTCCGGCTGTTCTTTTTCGATCAAATTGATGGCCACTTCCGTATTGTTCGCTTCGCCCACAATTTCAAATTCTGGATAGCTTTCCAATGCTCTCCGGACCTCTTCACGGGCCAAGCGCTCATCATCTATGATCAAAGTTGTATACGTGCCCATCATTTTTCAATTGGAATCATTAGTATGGCAACCACCCTATCTTCCGAAGGCGTGTCTATCTTAAAAACCGCCTTCCCCTCATATTGTAACAAAAGACGTTGGTTCAGGTTTTTCAACCCTACTCCTTTATGCGTTCCGTTGGAAAGATTTCCAGGGTTTTTAACGCTTATCACCACATGGTCTTCCTCCTTTTGAACCGAAATAGCAACGGTACCTCCTTCCAACTGTTTGTCTATCCCGTGTTTGATGGCGTTTTCTACCAAAAGTTGAATACTCAGTGGCGGGATCTCAAAGTTTTCAAGGGTAGGGTCCACATTGAATTGAATATGTAGACGCTCCTCAAATCGAAGTTTTTCCAACTCCACATAATCTTTTATCAATGCCATTTCTTCCGCAATGGATATGGTAGCATGTTCTTTTTCATAGAGTGAGGAACGCAATAGATCGGACAATAAATCGATGGCCCTTCGTGCACTTTTTGGATTTTCAATGACCAATGCTTTGATGGAATTTAGGGAATTGAACAGAAAATGAGGGTTCAACTGTGCCGCTAGATTGTCCAGTTGGGTTTGCTTTGCAATTACCGAAAGCTGGGCATTCGTTTTGGCCGTGTTCACCTCTTTGATGTAGAAGTGATAGGCATGATAGGCCAGTACCCAAATGGACATATGCCTGAGTCCCGTAATCAAAACAGGGTTCCACACGAGAAGGTTCCTGGAGAATGTATTGGTATCATGGACCAAATAATCATAACCTGACCATTTTAGGTTCATGAAAAGCATGAACAAAACGGCCAAGATCAAAATCGATGGCACAACCCTTCGTATCAGCTTTTGTATTCCCAATTGGTTCCATTTTGATCTTAGCACTACAAAACGGTAGGCGTGTGTTAGGCCAATGCAAATGGCAACATCAAGGATATAATTGATGAGGGCCTGGGTGATGGTAAAATGGTCCCGTACCAAAGCAATATACAGCCATAAAAGGGATACGATGCCCCAACCTAGGAACTGGCATTTCCAATACAGGGGTAGTCTTGTATTTGGTTTTTTGTTTGGCACTGAATCATTCATTTTTAGGATCCCTCAATGTAAAGGTCATTGCTACTTGGGTTTTGAATAACCGGTCAACTCATTCACATACACCCCGTAACCATCCTTGTTAACATGCTTGATGTATGTTTTCAATTCTGGGGAATACCACCAAATATCGGTCATCTCCCCTTTAAAACCTCTGGAATTTGTTACAATTCCTTTGTATTCTATTTTATATGCCTTGTATTTACCCGCCACCACATTCAATTCTTCAAATGCAGTAATTTCAGCATCTTGACTGGTTTTTCCTGTAGTGCCTTCATTATTTTCCCATTCCGACACATATTTCCATTTTTTTCCTACCTCTAATGGCCAATTGCGAAAAGGGGTACTGCCCTGCTCTTGATGTATCGTATTCGAAATTTGAACGGTATCGATACCGTTCCAAAGCCCTAAACTTCCATTATGGTCCACTACTTCCTGGATGTCTTCCCCTTGTGCGCGAACCTCTCCTTCAACTGCACGTTCCCATTTCCAAATCCATTTCTCCCCAATAGTATAATCCTTTAACATGGGTGGATTGGTTTTTGTAGATGCACAATTACTGAAGATCAGTAGAAGTGCCATGTAGAATAGTACCTTTGTTTTCATCTCTGTTGATTTTTTGATTGATCCATAATGAAAGTTGTGGTGGATATCATTCACAACCGGTACAAAACAACAGAAAACCTCCAATGCCTGGAATAGAAAGTACATGGCCGTAAAAAACTTGGGGTTAAGCGTATGAAATCAGACCGATGTACGACACTTTGGGTAATTCCAAAGACCTTTTTCCAAAATTTGGCCCTCCCATTTAAATGCTATCACGGTTGACAAAAAGGGTGATAACCTTTATAGTTCCCTCTTACTAGCTCATCCTTTTTCCACTAAATTCGAAATCTGTCTACAAGAATAGTGTATTGGCCAAAGCCCCCTGAAACATGAATGTGGAATTCACCCCAAAATTATTCTCCCTCCTAAAAGGAGGGATTTCCAAGGAAACCCTGTCAAAAGATATCATTTCTGGCTCCATTGTGGGAATCGTGGCCCTGCCCTTGGCCATCGCTTTTGCCATTGCTTCTGGGGTATCGCCCGAAAAAGGTCTGATCACCGCCATCATAGCCGGAATCATTATTTCCGTGTTAGGCGGAAGTAGGGTGCAGATCGGAGGGCCCACAGGTGCCTTCATTGTCATTGTTTATGGCATTGTGCAAGAGTTTGGTCTTTCCGGGTTGACCATAGCCACTTTTATGGCAGGTTTTATCCTCATCGGGTTCGGGCTTGCCAAACTGGGTAATCTCTTAAAGTTTATCCCATACTCGTTGATCGTGGGGTTCACCAGTGCTATTGCCTTGATCATTCTATCTTCACAGGTAAACGATTTTTTGGGGCTGGGAATCAAAAAGGTGCCTTCCGATTTTTTGGAAAAATGGACTGTATACTTTCAGAATTTTGACCATGTCAACGGGTATGCCATCGTCATTGCGGTGGGCACGGTGTTGCTGACGCTGTTTTTCCAAAGATGGATAGCAAAAGTACCTGGGTCCATTGTGGCCATCCTGTTTTCTACCTTGGTTGTCAGATTTTTTGATATTCCGGTGGATACCATTGAAAGCAATTTTGGCGAAATCCCGAACAGTTTTGACGTATCCTCATTTCCGTCCATAAATTTTGAAACCGTAAAATCCCTGATTCAGCCCGCATTTGCCATTGCCTTGTTGGGCGGCATCGAATCCTTGCTTTCCGCAGTGGTCTCCGATTCCATGATAGGTGGAAAACACCGCTCCAACATGGAACTGATAGCTCAAGGCGTTGCCAATATTTTTTCTGCCCTTTTTGGGGGAATCCCTGCCACTGGAGCCATTGCCAGAACGGCGACCAATGTAAAGAACGGCGGGCGTACCCCGATTGCGGGTATCGTCCACGGATTGGTCCTACTGGCCATCATGCTGTTGTTTGCCCCTTATGCCAAACTGATCCCGCTTTCCTGCTTGGCGGGCATCTTGGTGGTGGTGGCGTACCACATGAGCGAATGGAGGCAGTTTGTATCCATTCTAAAAGGAAACCGAATGGATATCATCATCCTATTGACCACATTTTTTCTGACGGTTCTTTTCGATTTGATCATTGCCATTGAGGTCGGTGTGGTACTTGCAAGTTTTTTGTTCATGAAAAGAATGAGTGAATCCGTTCAAATACAGAACATTACCTATGAAAGCCAGGAAGCGGAGCAACTTTTTGAGAACGAAAACCTAGCAATACCCAAGAATGTGATTTTATATGAGATCAACGGTCCCCTGTTTTTTGGCGCGGCAAGACAATTTCAGGAAACCATTACCCAAACCCACGTCCAGCCCAAGGCCGTGATCATACGGATGCGGTATGTTCCCTTGATAGATGCCACGGGTTTTCAAGGTTTGAAGGAAATCATCAAAACCTTTAAATCCAAAGGGATAGAGGTCATCATATCCGGGGTGAACGATAGCTTGGAGAAAGATTTTGAAAAATTCGAACTTTACGGATTGATAAACAAGGAATTAGTGGTTAGGGATATCCAAACCGCTGTGGAAAAAGCCAAGATCATTTGAAATTCCTTTAATAGTTCCGCCACTTTTGGGTAAGCTCAAAAACGTGTTCCAAGATACGGGCCTCTGTTTCGTTGAATTGCATTCCTCTGCGTTCCATCATGGCCGTGGCCACCTCAAAGGACTTTTTGGGTAAAAAAGCAGTAAACCCGGATGCCCCGCCCCAACTGAAACTGGGCACGAAATTTCTGGGGAACCCACTACCAAAAATATTGGCACTCACCCCTATCACGGTTCCTGTGTTGAACATGACATTGATACCGCACTTGCTATGGTCGCCCATCATCAGCCCACAAAATTGCAGTCCTGTTTTGGCAAAACCTTCGGTTTTGTAGTTCCACAAACGTACTTCTGCATAATTGTTCTTGAGATTGGAGGTATTGGTGTCAGCACCAATATTGCACCACTCCCCCAACACGGAATTACCTAAAAACCCATCGTGACCCTTATTGGAATTGGCAAACAGCACGGAATTGTTTACTTCGCCCCCTAGTTTACAACCGGGTCCGGCCGTGGTGGGCCCGTAAATTTTGGCTCCCATTTTTAAAATGGCACCATCACAAAGAGCAAGTCCGCCACGCACCATACAGCCTTCCATTATCAAGGCATTTTTACCAATATAGATGGGACCTGTGGAGGCATTCAAAATACTGAATTCTACCGTGGCACCTTCTTCAATAAAAATATTTTCAGGGTTCAATACTCGGTTGGTGGTTGAAATGGGTTGACTTTTTCTGCCCTTGGTCAAAAGGTCAAAATCAGACTGCAGGGCTTCACCATTTTTGGAAAAGATATCCCAGGTATTCTTGACGGTCAACACTGGTGATTCGAAGGGAATCAAAACAAAATCTTCACTATTGAATGCGGTTAAAATTTCTTGACACGTGTAAGCGATATATTGGTCCCCATCCATCAAAGCTTCCCCTTTCTTCAAATTTTGAACAGCGGCCAATAATGCTGCATTCGGAAGGTAATTGCCATTGATCACGATATTCTCTTTCCCTACCTTAACAGGAAATTTTTCAGAAAGATATTCTTCCGTCAAGCTGCTAACAGAAGTGCCCAACCATTTTTCCCACTTTTCACGAATGGTCAGGATTCCGATCCGAATGTCACAAACGGGTCTGGTAAAAGTAAAGGGAAATAGATTTTCTCGGTGGTATCCGTCAGAAAGAATATAGTTCATGGTGTTACTTTGGATAGGACAAAAATAAAAAACGCCCCTGAATACTTTCAGGAGCGCTTGTATATTTCGTTGAAGAGAAGACCCTTATCGGTCTAATCCCATTACTTGCTGAATTTTTGATACTTGTTCTTGAACTTATCGATCCTACCAGCGGTATCCACCAATTTGGTCTTACCAGTGTAGAAAGGGTGAGAAGTTCTGGAAATCTCCAATTTCACCAAAGGATACTCAACACCATCCACAGTGATGGTCTCTCTTGCTTCGGCTGCGGATTTGGTAATAAAGACATCCTCGTTGGACATATCTTTAAAAGCTACCAATCTATAGTTTTCTGGGTGTATACCTTTTCTCATCGTCTTAAATGCTTAATCTCAGAATTTTCGAGGTGCAAATTTAATGATTTCTTTGATTCCTCCAACTGAAATACGGTAAAAAATAAAAAAGTAAATTTATTGTAACAAAATCCATTTATCCAACACTAACAAATTACAATCAACACAAAAATTTAAAATATGGAAGAACAACAACCTAAAACAGGAAAATTTGCGCTCAATTATGGCTTATTATTGGGTGCTGCATTTGTGGTTTTCGGCGTAATGCTGTACACCCAAAAAATGCATTATGAAATGAGTGGTGCAGTAATGGGCATCTCCATTCTGGTTATGGTGGCCGGTATATTTTTGGGCGTGAACGCCTATAAAAAGGCCAATGGTGGCTACCTTACCCTTTCTGAGGCATTGAAGGTTGCCGTGGGTATCGCCTTGGTAGGAACTGTTCTTTCCTTGGCCTATCAATATATCCTTACCCATTTCATTGAACCTGACTTTTTAGACAAGGCCATGGAAATTGCCAAAGCCAAGACGATGGCGAAAAATCCGAATATCACTGAGGAACAATGGGAGCAGGGAGTCGCCATGCAGAAAAAATTGGCCTGGATCCAATATCCAGTGGGGTTGATTTTGAACAGTATTATCGGATTGGTGATCGGACTCATTGTGGGCTTGATCCTAAAAAAGGCCAAACCGGAATACTAAGTCAAAAAATGCTACTTTTGAAGGGAATTTGAGAAACAAGCAATGCAGATTTCCATTGTAATTCCTTTACTCAACGAGCAAGAATCGCTTAAAGAACTACATGATTGGATTGTACAAGTGATGCAATCCAATCATTTTTTATATGAAATCATCTTTATTGATGACGGCAGTACCGATGGTTCTTGGGAGACTATTACCACACTTTCCCAAAAAAATGAACATGTAAAGGGAATCCGTTTTTTAAAGAACTTTGGGAAGTCACAGGCTCTTCATGCCGGGTTTAAGGCCGCCGAAGGTGATGTGGTCATCACCATGGATGCCGATTTACAGGACAATCCCGAGGAAATTCCGGAAATGTACCGTATGATTGCCCAAGAAGGCAACCAAGTGGTTTCCGGCTGGAAGAAAAAAAGGTACGATTCCCTAATCACTAAAAATATACCTTCCAAACTGTTCAACTGGGCCGCGAGAAAAACTTCTGGGGTTAAGTTGCACGACTTCAACTGCGGGTTAAAAGCATTTGATCATAACGTGGTGAAGGCCATTGAAGTACATGGTGAAATGCACCGCTACATTCCTGTTTTGGCGAAAAATGCAGGATTTTCAAATATTTCCGAAAAAGTGGTCCAGCACCAGGCACGTAAATACGGCACCACCAAATTTGGTATGGAACGGTTCATTAATGGTTTTTTGGATCTGATCACCATTTGGTTCGTTTCCAAGTTTGGACGTAGACCCATGCACCTATTCGGGGCTTTAGGAGTCCTCATGTTCATCGTGGGCTTTGGATTTTCACTCTATTTGGGTATCGATAAACTCTTTTTGAACCCTACGGGACGATTGATCACGCAGCGACCCCAATTTTACATCGCCCTCACCGCCATGGTCATAGGTACCCAATTATTTTTGGCCGGTTTTCTGGGCGAGATCATGGTACGCTCCAGAAAAAATGATACCCGGTACACCATCTCCGATAAAATTAATCTTTAGGGTATTCCCAAACTCTTTAATCTTTGTATTTTTAAGCATCTAAACAAGCATAAAACACTATGGATTCCATTACCGCCACCGCACAATCTTGGTTGACCGATTTTTTTGACGACGAAACAAAAAAAGAAATCCAACATTTGATGAAAAACGATCCCGAAGAACTCAAGGACCGTTTTTACAAGGATTTGGAATTCGGTACCGGGGGCATGCGCGGGGTTATGGGTGTTGGAACCAATAGGATCAATAAATACACCTTGGGGAAAAACACCCAAGGCTTGAGCAACTATATTAAAAAATGCTATTCCGATAGCGACCTGAAGGTGGTCATAGCCTACGATTGTAGGCACAACTCTAAAACGTTGGCAAAAACGGTGGCGGAAGTATTTTCTGCCAATGGTATCCAAGTGTACCTGTTCTCGGACTTGAGGACCACGCCCGAATTGTCCTTTGCCGTAAAATATTTGGGTTGTCATGTGGGCATCGTGTTGACCGCCTCCCACAATCCTCCCGAATACAATGGTTATAAAGTGTATTGGGCCGATGGAGGACAGATTGTTCCTCCTCAGGATGGAGAAATCATAGCTGAAATCGATTCACTTTCTTTTGAGGATATCAATTTCAATAAAAATGAATCCTTGATCCATTTCATCGACAAAGATGTGGATGAAGCCTTTTTTGAGGCCTCGGTGAAAAATGGGAATTTCAATGCCAAGGGTAAGGATGATTTCAAGATTGT
>JASBTS010000178.1 GCA_030148305.1 Allomuricauda sp.
GGTGTTGGGGAGCGTACCCGTGAAGGGAACGACTTGCTTCGTGAGATGTTGGAATCAGGCATTATTAAATATGGTGAGGACTTCTTGCACTCCATGGAAGAAGGAGGATGGGACCTTTCTAAAGTAGATAAAAAAGCCATGAAGGAGTCCAAGGCTACCTTCGTGTTCGGTCAGATGAACGAACCTCCCGGTGCCCGTGCCCGTGTGGCGTTGTCAGGATTGACCATCGCGGAATATTTCCGTGACGGTTCCGGTGAAGGACAAGGAAAGGACGTACTTTTCTTCGTGGACAACATTTTCCGTTTTACACAGGCAGGTTCAGAGGTATCCGCCCTTTTGGGACGTATGCCATCTGCGGTGGGTTACCAACCAACCTTGGCTACAGAGATGGGTGCCATGCAAGAAAGGATTACATCAACAAAAAGAGGTTCTATTACCTCAGTACAGGCGGTTTACGTACCTGCGGATGACTTGACGGATCCAGCGCCAGCGACAACTTTCGCCCATTTGGATGCCACCACCGTACTTTCACGTAAGATTGCAGAATTGGGTATTTATCCTGCTGTGGATCCATTGGATTCCACTTCAAGGATTTTGACCCCTGACATTTTGGGTAAAGAACATTACAATTGTGCACAACGCGTAAAAGAGTTGTTGCAACGTTATAAAGAGCTTCAGGACATCATCGCCATCTTGGGTATGGAAGAACTTTCAGAAGAGGATAAATTGGCCGTGGGTAGAGCAAGACGAGTACAACGCTTCTTGTCGCAGCCTTTCCACGTGGCCGAGCAGTTTACCGGTATCCCAGGAGTATTGGTAGATATTAAGGATACCATCAAAGGATTTAACATGATCATGGACGGTGAGTTGGATCACTTGCCAGAATCTGCCTTCAACCTTAAAGGTACCATTGAGGAAGCCATTGAGGCCGGAGAAAAAATGTTGGCCGAAGCATAGAACAGAATTGAGACCTTAGTATTTAGAAGTTAGAAAAGTCTCCATACTAGTATCTCATATCTCAACACTAAAAAAACATGTACTTAGAAATCGTATCACCAGAAGCCACATTGTTCGCAGGGGAAGTAACCTCGGTTACCGTACCTGGGGTTGATGGGGAGTTCCAGATGTTGGAAAACCACGCAGCCATCGTTTCCTTGTTACAGGAAGGTAAAGTGAAGGTGAAGGGTAACATCACCATTGATGAGGCTTTTCAGGATAAATTTTCAAAGGGAAGCAATGGAGAGACCATTTTGGCCATCACCAGCGGTACCGTTGAAATGAAGGACAACAAGGTCATTGTTTTGGCCGACTAAGAACAAATGAATTCATTCACAAAAAAGCCGCTCCTTGGAGCGGCTTTTTTTATTGTAAAACAATCAAATGCCACTCCAGTTCCCCTGAAGGGTAAACGTTGATCTTTTTAAAACCAACGGCAGCATGCGCAGCCAAAGACCTCGCATTTTTTCCTTCCACTTCAGTTACGATGGTATCAATACCTTCTGGTAGTTTTTCCTTCATGGTCAGGTACAGGTTTCGGAATACACCCTTTCCCCGGTGGCTCTTGGCCACACATATCTGTCCCATGGCCATATATCCATCCTTGTTTTCGATCACTTTGTCAATTTCTTCGAACATCGGTCTTAATAGGTCAATAGTATTGGCGAACTGACGATGCATACAAAGAGCAAAACCAACTACTTGATCATCCTCCACAGCGATGATATGTCCACAGACATCGTTCATGGCCTTCAGGATATCCATATCGTGTTCAACGGTCAAAAAGCCTTCGTTTTTGCGTTCTTCCGCTGAAATGTTCTTAATCAAATTTAGTTGTTGAAGGGCCAGGATCTGTTCCAACTCCTCCATGGTAGAAGCTTGCTTGTAGGTAATCATCTAATCTACTTTTAACCAATCCTTGCGGTACTGCAACATTTTTTTGGATGGTTTTTGTTCCTTGTCCTCCATCAAACTGAACGAATAATCTGGGTTGGGTTCCAAAATCAAAGTGGCTGTTTTTGGAGTGCCAAATCTCATAAAATTCACCATAAGAGGAGTCCCCATCTCAAATTGCTTGAGATATTCGTCAAATTTTTGATCGGCCTTAAAAGGAATATCGTTAATGTTCAGGATCACATCGCCATTGTCCAAACCAGCCTTATAAGCAGGGCTTCCCATTTTAGTGTTCCTAAGGATGGATGCTTCAGTGGTTTCAGCATTGACCACGGTATAGGCACCAAAGTAAGGCTCGTTCTTGGGCTGTTCCAATAACACTCCAGAAGCATTCAACAAGGGGGTGTAATCAGGCATATTGCTATGGTATACAAAGTTGTTGAAAAAGTCATCACCGAAAGTTTTACCTGCATATTCCACCAATGCGTTGTGTAAATTTTCAAGGGTATAGGGAATTTCTGTCTTGCCATATTTTACCCAAACAGACTTCATGAAATCATCCAAATTGAGACCCTTTTCCCGAAGGGAAAGATCCAATGCCAAGCCCAAAACACTTCCATAGGAATAATAAGAGATAAAAGTATTTTCACGGTTTACGGGATCAACAGAAGTAGCAGCATCCACAAAAGGGGCCTGATAGCTCATTTCAACAACATTGAAAAATTGTCGGGCAGGGGAATTCCACACATAATTGAAGGTGCCTGCCAAGCCTTCCACATATTCCTTGGGCGTGATCAGTCCGGCCCTGCACAAAATCAATCCGGTATAGTAACTGGTAAAACCCTCGGCAAACCAAAGCTCACCACTCATATTGGCCGCTTCAAAATCAAAGGGCTCCAACGATTTAGGTCGGATACGTTCCACGTTCCATGAGTGGAAATATTCATGGGAGATGGTTCCGATATTGCCGTCCATGCCACCATCGGCCAAGCTACGGGTGCTGGTGACTATGGTAGAATTGCGGTGTTCCATGCCATCGCCTGATGCATTGGGAATGTAGCAGGCTAAAAAAGTGTAGTTGCCATAATCATAATTGGGCAGCTCCCCATACACCTCTTTTTCAGCCAGGACCACTTTCTTCACTTTTTCAAAATAGGTATCGGCTTCTTGTTCGGTTCCATTGTGGTGCAAGGCTAGATTGATGGTTTTCCCATCCACCTCAAAAGAGCGGAGCATATAATTACTGATCTCCGTGGGGCTATCCATAAAATAGTAAAGGTTAGGAGCCGAATATGTTGTACCGGAAACCAAGGGCAGTTGTGTGGCGATTTTCCAATCAAGGTCTTCCCGAACATCAAAGGTAACCTCGATTTTACGGTCGCTCAATGCTGGAGCAAACATGAATGTGGCCGGAATGTTCAAATGCGCATGGGTCTCATCTACTTGGGAATAGGTGCCCCCACCCCTGTTGGCGAACAAAATGTATTGGATTTTGATGGTGCCGTCATGTCCGGAAACCAACCACTCGTAAGGGTTAGGTCGGGTCACTTTCAGTGCATTGCCTTTGCTGTCCGTAGCCTTGAAACCATACACGTTCTTGGCAAATTCATGCAAGGCATAGCGCCCTGGTGAAGTACGGCTCATCCGAAAGGCAACCGTTTCCGATTTTAGGTCTGGAAAAGTGGCGTCGATAACAGCTTCGTGGTGTACCGCATTTTCAAAGGAAATGGCATAGCTGTTGGTCTGTGCGTTCAATAAAAAACAAAACAACAGGGATACTAGAGAGAAAGCAAATTTCATTTTCATGTGGTTTAAGAGGGACTAAGATACTGTTTAAAAACAGTAAGTACTACATTTGTGATATGGAGAAACTGCCCAAAAAGTTACAATCCAAAATCGACCAAAGAAAAACGGAAAACGCTTTGCGTGCTCTGCCTTTAAAAGGAGAATTGGTCGATTTTTCCTCCAATGATTATTTGGGCTTCGCCAGAAGTGAAGAAATCTACACGAGAGCATCTCAAATAATGAAAGAGGTGTCTCCAACAAATGGTGCTACGGGTTCCCGATTGTTGACGGGTAATCATAAACTATATGGTCAACTAGAAGATTTTTTGACTAGGCATCATGGTTCAGAATCGGCATTGATCTTCAATTCGGGATACGATGCCAATATTGGTTTTTTTTCATCCGTTCCTCAGCGGGGTGATATTGTGCTGTATGACGAACTGGCCCATGCTAGCATTCGGGACGGTATTCAAATGGGACATGCTAAAAGTTACAAGTTCACCCATAATGACCTTCAGGATTTAGAGCAAAAAATAAAGGCATTTCGAGCGCAGTCGAGAAGTGAAATAGAAATCTATGTGGTCACAGAATCCGTTTTTTCTATGGATGGGGATTCCCCGGATTTGGAATCACTGGTCTTTTTGTGCAAGGAACAAAATTGTTTTCTAGTGGTTGATGAGGCGCACGCTACGGGTATTTTTGGACAAGGAAGGGATTTGATTTCCCAACTGGGTCTCCAAAAAGAGATTTTTGCAAGGCTCATTACCTTTGGTAAAGCTATCGGGTGCCATGGAGCAGCTATTCTTGGTAGTCAATTCTTAAAGGAATACCTGATTAACTTTTCAAGAAGTTTTATTTATACCACGGGCCTTTCCCCCCATGCAGTGGCCAGTGTTTTGTCCGCGTATCAGTATATAAAAGAGCAGGGTGAACCCGTAATTCAATCTTTACAGGAGAATATTAGTTTTTTTAAATCAGAAGCAACACGATTGCAGCTTTCTGAACGATTTATCGAAAGCAATTCGGCCATACATTGTGCCCTAGTACCCGGAAACACCAAGGTGAAGTACATGGCCCAGCAATTACAAGGATTTGATGTAAAACCCATTCTTTCCCCAACGGTTAAGGAAGGAGAGGAACGTTTGCGGTTTTGCTTGCATGCCTTCAACTCAAAAGAAGAAATTTCACGAGTTTTGTCCGTATTCAAAAACCTTATGGAAGGATGAAGACCAAGTTCCATACATTGGCCACTTTTGAGTTTCCTGCGGATGCCTTGGTCATCAAGGGGAAATTGGAATCGGAGGGAATCCCTGTTTTTCTGAAGGATGAAAATACAGTTGCTGCCTACACTTTTAGCAGCAACGCTATTGGAGGGGTCCGTTTGCAAGTGTATTATAGTGACAAGGAACATGCCACGGAAATATTCGAGGAATTCCGGAGTTACGCCACCGATGCTGATGGGAATCCCGTGGTTTGTCCCAATTGCAAGGCAACCAAATCTGAAATCTATTACGCCAGAAAGAATATGTTCTTCAGACTTTTTCCATTTTTGGAATCCAAAAAATACAGGTGCAAGCAATGTAATTTCATAACAAGACCTTCCAAATGAAACTATTTGTTACAGGAATATCGACCGAAGTGGGCAAAACGGTGGCCTCCGCTATTGTAGTGGAAGCCCTTGCAGCGGATTATTGGAAACCCATACAAGCAGGAGATCTGGATCGTTCAGATAGCCATAAAATTGAAGCTTTGATATCCAACGATCGTACGGTGATCCATCCCAATAGCTATGCCTTAAACATGCCCATGAGCCCTCATGCCGCTGCAGATATTGATGGTGTTTCCATACAGTTGGACAAAATTGTGCCACCCACCACAAAGAACGATTTGGTGATCGAAGGGGCCGGCGGGTTGTTGGTGCCTTTGAACGACACAGATACCATTTTTGATCTGATTCAACCCGATTACAAAGTGATCGTGGTGTCACGACACTACTTGGGAAGCATTAACCATACCTTATTGACCATTGAAAAATTACAACGGAAAGGCGTCGCGATCGGAATCATTTTCAGCGGTAACGAACATCCTACAACCGAAGAAATCATCATAAAAAAAACCGGTGCTGTCTTTTTAGGCCGAATCAATGAGGAGAAAAAGTTTAACAAAGAGGTGGTCAAAAAGTATGCGGCAGCATTTCACGAAGCGCTGTTGTCATTTTAACCTTTGGTAAATAAGGCCACGATCCACCGTCGCCAATAAAGTATAGTGTTCCGCCAAATAGGCATCGATATAGGCATTGTACTCCAGTAATTTTTTATCGAAGATTTCCTTGCCTTTTCGTGCCACCAAGGTTTTGGGTTGAATGGTTTCCATAATGTATCGCAGTTCTTCAATTCCCGTTTGTCTGGGATTTTGCATATAGGGGAACAGCTCTTCCCGAGTAATGTTGCTAGGATGTGTGGCTGCCTTTGTGGGAGGGGATACACCCAAAACCCAGTAGCCAATATGGTATTCGGTAAAGAAAATGTTTTCGGTTTCCAGATGATGGTCCGTAATATAACGGGGAACATCTACCCCTTCACCATTAAAAAATGACCCCTTTTTCACTTTGTTGGAAATGATGTTGGCATATTCCAAATAGGATTCCATCGGAATCAAAAGAAGCAATATAATGATGATGGGTTTAAATTTTTTCTGAAGTGGGGGAAGTTTGGCAACAGCCATGCCCATCGGAATCAAAATAAAGGGATACAATTGGATCAAGTAATGCCCGTTCACTTTTCCAGCTTGCATGAAAGACAATAAAATACCAAGGGTAACCGCCGTCAATAGCTGTAGACCTCTGGATCTGTAGTCGATTACTTTGGTCTTGAACCCTACGGCCAACAATCCCAAGATGATGATCAAAAAGGGCAAGGTGTTCAATGGGGAATGAAACTTTCCTTCGGAATAGGCCATAGGGGCCTTAAAAATGGATTGCCACCAAATTTGCGTGTTTCCTTCAAGGTAATAGGGAAGCGCCGTGAGCAAAACAATCAAAAAAGTACCCAAAACCATTAGGACTAAATTTATAATGGTCGTAGCCATTTTTCGTTGTTTGAATCCTTCCCACAGCAAAAACAATCCCACAACAAATACAGGATATGCCATGTTCAATTTGGACATGATGGATAACCCAAACAACACTCCCGAAGCTAAATAGAGATACCAAACTTTTCTACAGAACAACAGATAGACTCCTGCCACAAAGAAGAGGGTACAAATATGTTCGGACATCACCCCTTGTAGACTACCAAAAAGACTTTGAAAAAATACACAGAATATGGCCACCCAAAAAGCAATTTTTTTGGAGGTGATCTTGGCAGCAATGCCATATGTGAATAACGCTGTGATGGCGACCATCAACGAACCAAACAATCGAATTGCAATAAAACTCTGCCCAAATATTTTGATGACCGAAGCAAAAAACAAAAAGGTTATCGGTGGTTTTAGATCCCAAAGTTGGGTGTAGGGCAAGTGACCATCGGCCCAAGACTGACCCATGATAATGAAGGTGCTCTCATCACGATCCACATAATCCCTAAAAAAGAATGGGAACCTAATCATTAGGGCAACCAATACCAAAATAAAAAGGACCCGTTCCCAATTCAGGTCTTCATAGTCTCGAATTACAAATGGATTATGCACGGTCTGGGTCGATTTTATTGGTCATTAATGATCATCTTTGCAATATAGATAAATTGAATGTTTTGAGAGATTCCGTAGCACTGGAAAAATTGTCGGAAAGGGATAAAAAACACCTTTGGCACCCCCTGACCCAGCATAAGACCCACCCAGAAATGTTGGGCATAACCAAAGCCCAGGGCGCTTTGCTGTATGATGAGGATGGAAAGGAATATGTAGATGGCATTTCATCATGGTATACCTGCATGTACGGGCATTGCAACCCATTTATTCTGGAAAGTGTAATGGAACAGATGCAAAGCTTGGACCAAGTGGTCTTCAGTGGTTTTACCCATGAACCGGCCGTGCGGCTTTCAGAGGAACTCATCAAGATTCTACCCAAAAATCAACAAAAGCTGTTTTTTTCCGATAACGGCTCCACAGCTACCGAAGTAGGCATCAAAATGGCGTTGCAGTACCATTTCAACAAGGGTCAAAAACGTAATGTATTATTGGCATTTGAAGAAGGATTTCATGGTGACACCTTTGGTGCCATGTCGGTTTCGGGGCTTTCTGTTTACAATGGTCCGTTCGAGGATTTTTTTATTGAAGTGGAACGGATTCCAGTACCAACACCCGAAAATATCGATTCCATTTTGAGCCAGTTGAAGAAGCGGTTGAAGAACAACAACTTGGCCGGATTTATCTACGAACCTTTGGTTCAAGGAGCCGCTGCCATGAAAATGCACGATGCCATAGGTCTGGAAAGGATACTCGCATTGCTCAAATCGCATGGAGTGCTGTTGATCGCTGATGAGGTCATGACAGGCTTTGGCAAGACAGGCAAGAATTTTGCATCGGAATATTTGAAGACCCAACCGGATATCATATGTCTGTCCAAAGCGCTCACGGCAGGATTGATTCCCATGGGGTTGACTACTTGCACAGAAGAGGTGTATATGGCTTTTTATAGTGATGAGAACGCCAAAGGCTTGTTCCACGGACATACCTATACAGCAAATCCACTGGCCTGTGCCGCAGCACTGGCAGCCTTGGAACTGCTCCAGACCGATGTCATTCAACAGAATATCAAGGATATTTCGGAATGGCATAAAGAGTTTGATGAAGAAATAAAAAGCCATCCCCAAGTGGCCAATACAAGGCAATTGGGGGTAATCTATGCCCTAGATCTTAATGTGAAAATGGAGCGTTATGGCAACTTGAGGGATAAACTTTTTAAACATTTCATGGATCAAGGTGTCTTCTTAAGACCTTTGGGCAACACGATTTACATTTTGGCTCCGTATGTGACGACTAGATCACAAATGGAAAGGATTTATGGCGCTATAAGGTCCGTTGTCGGATTGGTATAAAACAAGTTTATGCTCAAAGAACCCATTTCCATAACCGCTTTGTCATCGATTTCTGCTTTGGGAGAAACCCAAGGAGAGGTTTGGCAAGCGTACAGTAGCAAGGATGAACATTTTCTTTCGGAGGCCAATATCGGGGAACAAAAGGTTTGGGTTTCACAATTACTGGAATCTGTCAAGCTGAAAATCGAGGATTTGCGCCAGTCCGATACCAAGTACAAACTTTTGGACGATTCGGTACTCTTTGCCATTTATGCGGCCCGAAAGGCTATGGCCCATGCAGGTTGGGCCGAAGGCTCCCAATTTGGTATCAACATAGGATCATCCCGGGGGGCCACTTCCCTTTTTGAAAAATATCATAAAGCGTTTTTGGATGAGGGAAAATCATCCACACTTTCCTCTCCTACCACAACTTTGGGGAATATTTCGTCTTGGGTGGCCCATGATTTAAAGTCAAAAGGCCCCGAAATTTCACATTCCATAACCTGTTCCACAGCTTTGCATGCAGTTTTGAATGCCGTTGCGTGGATACAAAGTGGCATGACGGACAAGTTTTTGGTTGGTGGCAGTGAAGCGCCTTTGACCCCATTTACCATTGCACAAATGCAGGCCCTTAAAGTGTATTCCAAGATGTCATCTCGAGCGCAGTCGAGAGAGATATTTCCCTGTTTAGCAATGGATTTGAACAAGCACCAAAACACTATGGTTTTAGGTGAAGCGGCGGGACTTGCCTGCTTGGAAAAGGGTGAAAAAGCAAATGCCTTGGCCGTGATCGAAGGAATAGGGTATGCCACCGAACCATTGGAGCATAGCGTGTCCATCAGTACCGATGCCCAATGTTTCCAAGACTCCATGAAAATGGCCTTGGGGAATTTGGATCCATCCGAAGTGGATGCCGTGGTGATGCATGCCCCAGGCACCATCAAAGGGGATCAGACCGAGTTCAACGCCATTCAAAAACTGTTCTGTAACAAATTGCCATTTTTGACTACCAATAAGTGGAAAGTAGGTCACACCTTCGGAGCTTCTGGTTTGCTCAGCTTGGAAATGGCTGTTTTGATGCTTAACCACCAGCGGCCCATACCCATTCCGTTCGTTCCAAACGAAGTGTTTCCAAAAACCATTGAAAAAGTCATGGTAAATGCCGTCGGCTTTGGAGGAAATGCGGTGTCGATATTACTTTCCAAAAGATAACTTTACGGACAACATATTATCCGTTCAAAGTCTTATCTTAACAAATAGTACCAACTTTAAATTTTGTTGCCATGGAAAATTGGTTTGCAGCACTTACACTTTTTGAGAAAGTCTATTGGATCGTTGCCATTGCAGGTTCTGCCATTTTATTGGTGCTCGTTATCATGACGCTAATTGGTGGTGATGTGGATGATATGGGCGATGTGGATGCCGACATTGAAGCGGATACCGGTATCGATTTTCAGTTTTTGTCCTTCAAGAACCTGATGGGGTTTTTCACCATTTTCGGTTGGTCCGGAATTGCTTGTATGGAGAGTGGTCTTTCAACAGGACTCACCATTTTCATTTCGGTGGTTTGTGGATTATTGATGATGTTGGCCATGGCCTCTTTGTTCTATTATTTGGCCAAGCTACAAAGTAGCGGTACCCTCAACCTAAAAAACGCAGTGAACCAAATTGGTGAAGTGTACCTCACCATTGGGGCCAAGCGCAGCCGAATGGGCAAGGTGTCCGTGAACGTACAAGGAACACTAAGGGAGCTACAAGCCCTTACTGATGAAGACCACGATTTGGTACAGGGCAATGTGGTAAAGGTCCAAGATGTGACCGACACCGGAATTTTGATCGTTAATCTTTTAAATAAATAATCAGCATGCTAACACTACCATTACAAATGGGCGGAGGAGGGGCCACTTTACTGGTCATTGGTTTCGCCATACTATTTTTCTTTA
>JASBTS010000183.1 GCA_030148305.1 Allomuricauda sp.
CTGCATTAGAGGTTCTTGGTTTCACCAGAAAGCAATCTGAAAAGGTGGTGGACAAGGTCGTTGCCCAAGACACTTCGCTTAGCGTAGAGAACATTATAAAACTGGCGCTGAAAAATTTGTAACTAGTTTGAAAAGAGGGGCGAAACCAATACTTAAACCAACACGTTTTAAGTACATTTTCTTTATGGTCTGTTTTTTGGTCGTGGCAATTGCCAAAGGCCAGGAGACTACTGAGCAGGCTCAGGATTCCGTACCGACCGGAGTGGAGCTTGGTCGCCTTATTTTAAACAATCCCGATAGCATTATTGCCAAATATACCTACGATCCCAAAACGGACCGTTACATTTATACGGAAAGCGTAGGGGACTTCAATATCAACTATCCCATTATCCTTACTCCAGAACAGTATTACGAACTGGTTAGGAAGGAGCAAATGAAATCCTATTTCAAGCAAAAGTCGGATGCTTATGCCGGTAAAAAGGAAGGTAGCGAGGAAGCCCGAAAAAACCTGTTGCCCAACTTTTATGTGAACAGTAATTTCTTCGAATCCATTTTTGGTGGAAATACGATAGAAGTGATTCCCCAAGGTTCCGTAGCCATGGATTTAGGTGTGTTGTGGCAGAAGAATGACAACCCGGCCCTTTCGCCCCGTAACCGGACCAACCTCTCTTTCGATTTTGACCAGCGTATCAGTTTGAGTTTATTGGGAAAAGTAGGGGAACGCCTTCAGGTGACAGCCAATTATGATACAGAAGCCACTTTCGATTTTCAGAATTTGGTAAAGTTGGATTATACCCCAACGGAAGATGATATTCTCCAAAAGATAGAGATCGGTAACGTGAACATGCCCCTCAACAGTTCCTTGATTACGGGTGCGCAAAGTCTTTTTGGGGTTAAGACCCAAATGAAGTTTGGGAAGACCACCGTTACGGCGGTCTTTTCGGAACAGCGTTCCCAAAACAATACCGTGGTGGCCCAAGGTGGTGGACAAGTAAAGGATTTTACCATGACAGCCTTGGATTATGACGAGGACAGACACTTTTTCTTGGCCCATTATTTTAGGGACAACTATGATCGTGCACTCGAAAATTATCCGTTTATCCAAAGTCAGGTTCAGATTACCCGTTTGGAAGTTTGGGTGACCAACCGAAGCCAGCTAACACAGAATGTAAGGAATGTAGTGGCCATCCAGGATTTGGGTGAAGCCAATGAGGACAATACCCGAATTGGGAGAAACAACGGCGACCCAGCCGGATTTTTCAACCCATCTGCAATAGCTTCTGGACTACCGCAAAACCCTGCCAACGCCTATGACCCCAATCAAATTGGAAGTGGGGCACTGACGCAATCTATTCGAGATATCGCTACTGTAGAATCTGGATTTAACGTTCCAGGGTATCCAGTAAACCAAGGGTTTGACTATGCTATCCTTGAAAATGCAAGAAAATTGGACGCCGGTAGGGATTACGATTTTGACCCCCAATTGGGATATATCTCGTTGAGCCAAAGTTTGAGTAACGATGAGGTTTTGGGTGTTGCCTTCCAGTATACGTTTAACGGACAGGTGTATCAAGTGGGAGAGTTTGCCAACGGAGGTATAGATGCTACAACTGTTTCGACAACAACCAATCTTATTGAGAATAATACGTTGATTTTGAAGTTGTTGAAGAGCAACATCACCAATGTGGAGGATCCTATTTGGGATTTGATGATGAAAAACATCTATTCCACTGGGGCTTATCAATTGAGCCAAGAGGATTTTAGGTTGAACATTCTGTATTCCGACCCTACACCAAGGAACTACATCACTCCCGTTGACCAAAACATAGGCTGGCCATCCGGTTTGGAAGACCAGATTCTGCTTCGGGTCTTCAATTTGGACCGATTGAATTCCTATAATGATATTCAACCCGGTGGTGATGGATTCTTCGATTATTATGAGGGCATTACCGTAGATTCCCAAACTGGGCGTATCATCTTTACCAAAGTGGAACCTTTCGGGGAATTCCTTTTCGATTTGCTTGGAGGTGGAACCTACGATGTGGAAAATGACCAAGGATACAATTCCAACCAAAGACGCTACGTATTTAGGAATATGTATGCCAAAACAAAGGCAGCTTCCCTTCAAAATGCGGAAAAAAACCGTTTTCAGATCAAGGGTCGATATAAGTCTTCGGGAAACAACGGGATCCCGATCGGGGCTTTCAACGTCCCACAAGGTTCTGTTCGCGTAACCGCAGGAGGAAGACAACTGCAAGAAGGCATTGACTATACCGTGAACTATCAAGCAGGAACGGTCCAAATCTTGGATCCTAGCTTGGCCGCTTCGGATACCCCTATCAACATTTCTGTAGAAAACAATGCAGTTTTCGGGCAACAGACAAGACGATTCGCCGGGGTGAACGTGGAACACCAGTTCAACGAGAACTTTGTGTTGGGAGGTACCATGATCAACCTGAACGAACGCCCTCTTACCCAAAAATCCAATTACGGGGTAGAACCTGTTAACAATACCATCTTTGGTCTGAACGGAAACTTCAGTACCGAAATTCCGTTCCTGACCCGGTTGGCGAACAAGTTACCCAATATTGATACGGATGTGCCTTCCAATCTTTCCTTGCGGGGAGAAGTGGCATTTTTACAGCCAAACTCGCCAAAGAATGCAGATTTTCAAGGGGAGACCACAACTTATCTGGACGATTTTGAGGGAGCTCAATCCCTGATCGATATCCGTTCTTCATTGGGTTGGACATTGGCAAGTCCGCCAGTGGAATTTTTACAGGACAGAACAGGAATCGATGTGGGGTATGAAAGGGCCAAAATGGCTTGGTACACCATCGACCCTATTTTTTATACCAACCAAAGACCTACCAGCTTATCGGACAATGATATTTCTTTGAACGCCACACGTAGGGTGTTCATTGATGAGGTGTTTACCGAAACCGACATTGCCCAAGGGCAGACCCAGGTGCAAAGCACGTTGGATATTGCCTATTATCCCAATCAAAAGGGACCATACAATGCCAACCCAAGCTTTGAGACCGAAACGGCCAATAACAAATGGGCAGGTATTATGCGGCCTTTGAGTAGCACCAATTTTGAGCAATCTAATGTGGAGTTTGTCCAGTTTTGGGTGTTAGATCCCTATATCGATGGGCAGGCTACGGATGCCAACGTGGGGGAATTGGTGTTGAACCTGGGTAATATTTCGGAAGATATTTTAAAGGATGGGCGTAAGCAATACGAGAACGGATTACCTGCAACCACCAATAATGAAGTGCCAAGGGAAACCATTTGGGGACAAGTACCTTCCACACAATCCTTGGTGTATGCCTTTGATGCGGACGAAGCCAACAGAATGGCTCAGGATGCTGGTTTGGACGGACTTAACGACGCTGAAGAACAGGCCATTTACAACGGACCGGCCAGTGACCCGGCTTTGGATAACTACCAATATTACTTGAACAGGGAAGGAAGTATCTTGGATCGGTACCTCGATTTTAACAATACCCAAGGGAACTCTCCCATTACCGTGACCAATACCAACAGGGGTTCCACTACGCTTCCGGATGTGGAGGATATTGATAGGGACCTCACCATGAATACGGTGAACAGTTATTACGAATATCGTATCCAGATCAAACCGAATACCACCATCAATGATGAGTACGTGACGGATATCCGTGAAGGACTTACCCCAACTTTGCCCAACGGTACCCAATTGAACAGAAGGTGGATCCAATACAAGATTCCATTGAGTGATTTTACCGATGCAGTAGGTGGCATTGCCGATTTTAGGTCCATCAGCTTTATGAGGATGTACCTGACCGGTTTTACAAATGACGTAGTGCTCCGTTTTGCTACTTTGGATTTGGTCAGGGGCGATTGGAGAACCTATACCAGTTCCCTTCAACCAGATGTGGACAACGATCCAACAGATGATGGCACGGTAACGGATGTGAACACGGTGAACATTGAAGAGAATTATGGCAGACAACCTATTCCTTATGTTTTGCCTCCGGGAGTGGTTAGGGAACAGTTGAACAACAACAACACCATCATCCGTCAGAACGAACAATCCTTGTCCTTTGTGGTGGAAAATTTGGAATCTCAGGATTCCAGGGGTGTTTTCAAAAGTGTGAACATTGATGTGAGGCAGTACGAACGCCTTAAAATGTTCATGCACGCCGAGAAAATATTGAATGGGGATTATTCCGATAGTGATACCCCATTGGTTGGTTTCCTTCGTATTGGAACCGACTTTTCCGAGAACTTCTATCAAATTGAATTGCCATTGCAGTTTACTTCTTATGGCGCTTCCACTTCCGAAGAAATCTGGCCCGATGTCAACGAGATCAATATTGCCTTAAGTGATTTGAACAAGGTAAAGGCCAGAGGTATTTCCGACCAAACGCTTACCCAAGTGAACTATTATGAAATAGTGGATGGCGAAGCGATGCTTGTGGATGAATTCGCACCCAGGACCTTGGGAACCATCCGTATCGGTATTAGAGGAAATCCATCTTTGGGAAGAATACGTGCAATGATGGTTGGGGTCAAAAATATTGATGATGTACCTGCCCGTGGAGAGGTTTGGTTCAACGAATTACGGATGGCAGGCTTGGACAATAAAGGTGGATGGGCCGCCATTGCCGCATTGGACGCCAACATGGCCGATTTTGCAAACGTTACGGCAACAGGTAGCCGAAGCACCTCCGGATTTGGTTCCATTGATCAAACCCCGAACGAACGATCAAGGGAAGACGCCATTTCCTATGATGTGGTGACCAATGTGAACGTGGGGCAATTGTTCCCTAAAAAGTGGAACCTACAATTGCCTTTCAACTATGGAATTTCTGAAACCTTGATCACGCCTGAGTTCGATCCCGTGTATGACGATTTGAAATTGGATGATCGTATCGCAGCAGCTTCCACTGCCGAGGAAGCGGAAACCATTAAAAAACAGGCCGAGGATTATACAAAACGGACCAGTATCAACTTGATCGGGGTACGCAAGAACAGGGGAGAAGAAGTGAAGGAAAATTTCTTCGATATTGAAAACTTCACTTTTAACTATTCATACAACGAAACCAATCATCGCGATTTTGAAGTGGCAGACCTTAGGGACCAAAATGTGACCACGGGGGCGGTATACAATTATAACTTTAAACCGGCCAGTGTGGCACCGTTTGCCAAAAAAGACTCGTTGTTCATGAGCAAGTACTGGCAATGGTTGAAAGATTTGAACTTTAATTTGTTGCCGACCAGTATTTCGGTCAATGCCAACTACAACCGTTCCTTTAATCAGCAACGATTCAGGGATGTGTTGGAACCAGGAGTAGAATCCTTGGCCTTGCCTTTGCTGCAACAAAGGAACTATCTGTTCAATTGGCAGTACGCGTTGAATTACAGTATTACCAAATCTTTGAGGGTAAACCTAACGGCTTCCAACAATAACATTGTCCGTAATTATTTCAATGTGGATGATGATCCAGATTCGGGTATCAATCAGGCCCTGGATCTTTGGGATGGTTTCTTTGACATTGGAGAGCCTAACCGGCATGCACAACAGATGCAGTTGAACTACGAATTGCCGTTCAGTAAGATTCCGTTCTTGAATTTCATCAACGCCCAATATACCTACACGAGTAATTTTGATTGGCAACGTGGGGGTGATGCTTTGATCGAGGTGGCCGGGGAGAATATCAATATTGTACAAAATGCCAACACCCATAACTTGACCGCTAACCTAAGTATGCAGCGCCTGTATGACTTTTTGGGGTTGAAGAAAAAGGATGGCAAGGTAACGGCCAATCAGCAACCCATCCGAAGGGACAAAGCGGGCAACCCAGCAGTTGGTGAGGAAGACAAGGGTCCAAGAAAGACAAGTAAAGGTTTCAATACCTTGGTGGATGTGGTTACGATGGTAAAAAGAGTAAACATCAACTACAGTGAGAATAACGGTACCGTTTTACCAGGGTACACCCAATCGGTTGGATTTATCGGAACTGCAAGACCCACTTTGGGATTCGTTTTTGGTAGTCAGGCCGATGTACGCTACGAAGCGGCACGTAATGGCTGGTTGACAAGTTATCCCGAATACAATTCGCAATACATCCAAAATACAAGGAAACAATTGAACCTGACCGCCACGGCCCAGCCTACCCAGGATATTACCATCGATTTTAGTGCGGACAGACAATACACTAATACGGCACAGGAAAATTATAGTCCCGAGCAATGGATCAATTTTGAGGACGGCCTGGTCAACGAGATGGGGAATTTTAGTATTTCCACTGTAATGATCGGCACCATTTTCAACAAGAGCGACCAATTTGATTCCAAGACCTTTGAACAGTTTAAACAGAACAGGATTACCATTGCCAATCGTTTGGTTTCCGATCGTGGGCAAGATCCTGGGGAATTGGATGCCGATGGCTTCCCTGAGCTTTATGGTAAAACCCAACAAGAGGTTTTGTTACCAGCTTTCTTCGCTGCCTATACCGGACAGGATGTGAACCGGGTGAATTTGGATGCTTTCCGCGAAATCCCGATTCCGAACTGGAACATCAAGTACACGGGTTTGATGAAGAACCGCTGGTTCAAGAAGAAATTCAAACGATTCTCGTTGAGCCATGGCTATCGTGCCGCATACAGTATCAACCAGTTCCAGACCAATTTGGAGCGCCA
>JASBTS010000191.1 GCA_030148305.1 Allomuricauda sp.
GGGGAACCGAAACCTTTATCCGTAATCTGGGTATAGATGTAGTACCTGTTGAGGATGTGACCAGCTACCCTTCCATTTTGGGCGGACGTGTCAAGACCCTTCACCCCAAAGTTTTCGGAGGAATCTTAAACAGGCAGGACAATGAAAGCGATGTGGCCCAAATGAAGGAATTCGATATTCCGCAATTGGACATTGTGATCGTAGACCTATATCCTTTTGAAAAAACAGTGGCCAGTGGTGCATCGGAACAAGATATCATTGAAAAAATAGATATCGGTGGCATTTCCCTCATTCGGGCAGCCGCCAAAAACTTTAAGGATGTACTTTGCGTTTCTTCCATGGAAGATTATGTCGAGTTCTTGGACATCATTTCCAAAGGAAATGGCTCCACCACATTGGAAGAGCGTAAACGATTTGCCACCAAGGCGTTCAATGTTTCTTCCCATTATGACACTGCTATTTTCAACTACTTCAACAAGGACCGAGAGGAAGCGGTGTTAAAAATCAGCGAGACCAAGGGCCAAGTGTTGCGATATGGTGAAAATCCCCACCAAAAAGGGTATTTCTTTGGCGATTTTGAAGCCATGTTCACCAAGTTGCACGGCAAGGAACTCTCCTATAACAACCTTTTGGATGTGGATGCTGCCGTTAACCTAATCGGGGAATTCAAGAATGACGACCCAACCTTTGCCATCCTAAAGCATAACAATGCCTGCGGTCTGGCTACACGAAGTACCATCAGGCAAGCCTATGTAGACGCCTTGGCAGGAGATCCCGTTTCCGCATTTGGGGGCATTTTGATTTCGAATGTTGAAATTGACAAGGCCACTGCGGAAGAAATCCACGACCTTTTCTGTGAAGTGGTCATCGCTCCCAGTTATTCCGATGACGCGCTGGAAATCCTGAAGGGCAAGAAAAACAGGATCATCCTTGTTCAAAACGATGTTGAACTTCCCGAAACGTTAGTAAGGACCTGTTTGAACGGGGTCTTGATTCAGGACAAGGATTCCAAAACAGATGCTAAGGAAGATTTGACTCCTGTTACGGATAAAAAACCATCTGCCGAGGAAATCGAGGATCTTTTGTTCGCATCCAAATTATGCAAGCACACCAAGAGCAACACCATTGTTCTGGCCAAGAACAAACAACTGTGTGCCAGTGGAACCGGACAGACCTCAAGGGTGGATGCATTGAACCAAGCCATCCATAAGGCACAATCCTTCAATTTTGACCTGAATGGTGCCGTTATGGCCAGCGATGCCTTCTTCCCGTTCCCTGATTGTGTGGAAATTGCGGACAAAGCAGGGATCAAAAGTGTGATTCAACCTGGGGGGTCCATCAAGGACCAATTGAGTATTGATTATTGCAATGAAAATGGAATGGCCATGGTGATGACAGGTACTAGACATTTTAAACATTAATTTTAGTACTTTAGCCGATAATTTTTACCGTTAATCCGAAAATAGACGCTTTTGTATGGGATTTTTTGATTTCATGACCGAGGAGATCGCAATCGACCTTGGTACTGCAAACACCCTGATCATCCACTTGGACAAAGTGGTGGTGGACAGTCCTTCCATTGTGGCAAGGGACCGCGTATCAGGAAAAATAATCGCGGTGGGCCGCGAAGCCAATATGATGCAGGGGAAGACCCATGAAAACATCAAAACCATACGACCGTTGAAAGATGGAGTAATTGCCGATTTTGATGCTTCGGAAAAGATGATGAACATGATGATCAAGAGTATTCCCGCTCTTAAGAAGAAATGGTTCCCGCCTGCCCTTCGTATGGTCATCTGTATACCATCCGGAATTACCGAAGTGGAAATGCGTGCGGTTCGTGAGTCCGCTGAACGTGTAAACGGTAAAGAAGTCTATTTGATCCACGAGCCGATGGCCGCTGCCATTGGTATCGGATTGGACATTATGCAACCGAAGGGCAACATGATCGTGGATATCGGTGGTGGTACCACAGAAATTGCCGTAATTGCCCTTGGAGGTATCGTTTGCGACAAATCGGTAAAGATTGCGGGGGACGTCTTCACGAACGACATCATCTATTACATGCGTACCCAGCACAACCTATATGTGGGAGAAACCACTGCAGAAGCCATAAAAATTGAAATCGGGTCGGCCACGGAAGATTTGAAATCCCCTCCAGATGACAAAAGCATTCAAGGACGTGATTTGCTTACCGGAAAGCCCAAGCAAGTACAAGTTTCTTACAGGGAAATTGCCAAGGCACTGGATAAGAGCATTTTAAGGGTTGAAGATGCCGTAATGGAAACTTTATCACAAACCCCTCCAGAGTTGGCTGCTGACATTTACAATACCGGTATCTATTTGGCCGGAGGCGGTTCCATGTTAAGAGGTTTGGACAGAAGATTGTCCCAAAAAACCGATCTTCCAGTTTACATCGCAGAAGATCCCTTGAGAGCTGTAGTACGCGGTACGGGAATCGCCCTTAAAAACTTGGAGCGCTATAAAAGCATTTTGATCAAATAGGGCTGTTTTTGAACAGTTCTGTTGTTTTATAGGTATTCAACCTTACTTAACGATACGATTGCATGCAACGGATCATCAACTTTATCTTACGCTATAGAAATGCATTTCTTTACATTTTTCTTGCGCTCATTTCGTTGGTGATGACCATTCGTTCGCATTCGTATCATCAATCCAAATTTTTCAATTCTTCCAAATGGCTTTCCGGTAATGTTTATGGAACCGGACACGATATTTCATCCTATTTCGGGCTGCGTGAGGAAAATGAAAGATTGGTAGAAGAAAATGAACGGTTGAGACGAATCCTTTTCAACACGCGACCTGATTCAATTCCGTCTTTGGATTCAACCTATGTGGAGTATGGGGTACTCAGTGCCAAGCTTATCAAAAACAGTTTTTCTTCGCCCCGAAACTATCTGACTATCGACAAGGGCAGCAATGATGGGGTAAAACAAGATATGGGTGTGATCACCACCAAGGGTATTTTGGGAATCATAGAAAACGTATCTAAAAATTTTGCCACGGTACAAAGTGTGCTCAATACCAAATCGAACATCAACGCCAAGATCAAACACACCAATTATTTTGGATCTTTAATCTGGGGGGGCGAGGATTACACCACTGCCCAATTGATAGACATTCCTAGATTGGTGCCATTGGTTGTGGGCGATACCATCGTTACAGGTGGCATGTCGAGTATTTTCCCTGAGAACATTCCCATTGGAATCATCAAAAAATATGACCTTAACGCTTCGCGAAGCTTTTACAATATTGATGTGGAACTGTTCAACGATATGGCCAACATCAAAAATGTGTACCTGATCGAAAACCGTAACAAGGAAGAAATCAAAGAACTGGAGAACCGAACCGTAAATGAATAGCACAATTTTACTCAACATATTCAGATTTGTGTTATTGATCCTGACCCAGGTCCTGATTTTCAACAACCTTAATTTTATGGGGTTCATCAACCCTATGGTCTATGTGATCTTTTTTTATTGGTACCCCATCAAAAGCAACCGGGCCCTTTTTATGGTCGTTGCATTTTTATTGGGATTCATTATTGACATTTTTTCAGATACCATGGCCTTGAATACATTGGCATCCTTAACAATTGCCTATGCCCGTCCTGTTTTGATGCGGTTCTGTTTTGGCGTCAATTACGAGTTTCAAAATTTCAGTTTTAAGAATACCACCAACATTCAGAGAGTAACTTTGTTGGCCCTGATGGTACTCATCCATCATTTGATATTCTTTTCGCTTGAAATTTTAAGTATTGACCATATCCTTTTAATTTTGAAAAAGGTTTTTGCCACAGGTATCGTAACTTTAATACTTTGTACATTATTTAGTTCACTTTTTAGTCCGAAAAGTGAATAATTTTAAAACTACATCGTTGAGTATAAAGGACTAGTGTCTACAAATCTGATCGGGTATGAAAAAATTGCTGCTATCGTCAATCGTTGTCATAATTGGTTTCACCTTTATTGGTAGATTGTCCTATTTGCAACTGTTCCGATTTTCACCCGATCAAATTCTGGATGATCCCGCCATTAAAAAAATATACGACTATCCTGAACGGGGGTACATTTATGATAGGGATGGTAAACTTATGGTAGGAAACCAGCCTGCCTATGATGTCATGGTCATCCCGCGAGATGTAAAACCACTGGATACGCTGGAGTTCTGTCGGCTTTTGGGAATTGAAAAATCGGAATTCATCAACAAGATGGAGAAGGCCCGGATTTATTCTCCAAGGCTCCCTTCCGTTTTGGTCCCCCAACTATCCAAAGAGGATTATGCCAGGCTTCAGGAAAAAATGCGACATTTTGTTGGGTTCTATATCCAAAAAAGGTCGCTTCGGTATTACAATACCCATAGCGCAGCCAATGTTTTGGGCTATATCAGTGAGGTGAATGAAGGTGACCTCCTCAACAATCCTTACTATGTAGCTGGCGAACTGAAAGGAAGAACCGGTATTGAAATGCAGTACGAAGAAATCCTTAGGGGTAGAAAAGGGGTGAAACACATCCAAAAAGACCGCTTTAATAGGGATATTGGCCCCTACAAGAATGGTAAACTGGACACCTTACCCGAACAAGGTAAGGAAATCCATATTACATTGGACAAGGAATTGCAGGAGTATGGAGAATTGTTAATGCATGGTAAGCGAGGCGGGATTGTGGCCATTGAGCCCAAAACCGGGGAAATCTTGGCCATGATCTCTGGTCCAACCTATGACCCCAATCTTTTGGTAGGCAGGGAACGTTCCAAGAATTACAGTAAACTCCATTACGACACCATTTCCAAACCAACTTGGGATCGTTCCATTTTGGCGCAACCTTCACCAGGATCACCGTTCAAAACATTGAATGCCCTTATTGCCCTTCAGGAAGGAGTTATCGACCCAAACACCAAGTTTACATGTTACCACGGATTTTATGTGGGCAATACCCTAAGGGGATGCCATTGTGGTGGTGGGGTAAGGAATCTGAATTCAGGTATTTACCAATCCTGTAATGCCTATTTTGCCGGAGTTTTTAGAAAAATCTACGACAAATACGACTCCACCGATGAAGGCATGGACGCTTGGGACAAGCATATCAAGAGCTTTGGATTGGGTGGCTATTTGGGAACCGACCTTCCTACAGGTGCCCCTGGAAGGATTCCGGACAAAGAGTACTATGATAAATGGTATGGAGATGGCAGATGGGCCGCTTCCACCATTATTTCCAATTCCATTGGGCAAGGTGAGGTTGCCGCCACTCCCCTACAATTGGCCAATATGACAGCAGCCATTGCCAACAGAGGCTATTTTTATACGCCTCATGTAATCAAAAGCGTTGGGAATTCTGGAGCTATCGATCCTAATTTTACCACACCCCATTACACCACCATTGAACGGAAGTATTTTGAACCGGTAATTCAAGGTATGGCCGATGTATACAACTACGGAACCGCTAGATGGCTTAAGATTCCGGGGGTTGATATTGCAGGTAAAACAGGTACTGTTGAAAACTACATCAGGGTAAATGGAGAGCGGATGCAGCTTACGGACCATTCCGTATTTGTAGCATTTGCACCGGTTGAAAACCCGCAGATTGCCTTGGCCGTGTATATTGAGAACGGTTATTTCGGAGCAAGGTATGCCGGGCATATTGCATCCTTATTGATCGAGAAATACATCAAGGGTGAAATTACCCGAAAAGATTTGGAAACACGCATGCTGGAAAGGACCTTGGAACGCGAATATGCCAAACCTTATACCGGTGAACCTTTCAAGATAAACGAGCGTGAGTGGTAAAGGCCCTTTTGGAAGGATAGATTGGATTACCGTGATCCTTTATGCTTTATTGGTATTTATTGGGTGGATCAATATTTATTCCACCTCGCTGACTGACACAAGTCTCTCCATTTTTGATTTTTCTACCCTATATGGAAAACAGTTGTTCTTCATTGGACTGGCGTTTCTGGGTGTCATTTTTGTACTCTTTGTGGAATCCAGTTTTTTTGAACGGTTCGCCTCTATTTTCTATGTGGTTTCCATTGTTTTGTTATTGGGGCTTTTTGTTTTTGGGAAGAAAATTGCCGGGGCAACCTCATGGTACGATCTGGGCTTTTTTAACTTTCAGCCTTCGGAATTGGCAAAAGTGACGACTGCCTTGGCATTGGCCAAATTTCTGAGTGACATCCAGACGGACATCCGTACCGGAAGGCACCAATTGTATGCCTTAACCATAATCCTATTACCAGCATTACTCATCCTACCGCAACCCGACCCGGGGAGTTCGTTGATCTATTTTTCCCTATTCTTTGTACTTTTTAGGGAAGGTTTCCCACTGTATTACCTCGGAATTCTTTTGGTGACCGTAATTTTGTTCGCCACAACTTTGATGTATGGCACCGTATGGGTGGTCATTGGATTGGTGACACTTGCCTTATTGATCTATACCTTTAAAAAAGCGTCGTTAAAAATTCCCGTACTACCCGTTATTGGAGCCATTGTAGTTTCAACGCTTTTTTCACTCTCGGTAAATTTTGTTTTCGAACATGTGTTTGAACAACGCCACCGCGACAGGTTTGCGCTTTGGTTAAGCTTGGAAAAAGACGAGAAGAAATTGGAAGAAATCCGAAAAACCATTGGTTATAACACTTATCAATCCGAAAAGGCCATTGAATCTGGCGGCTTTTTTGGAAAAGGATTTTTAGAAGGCACCCGCACCAAAGGCGACTTTGTCCCCGAACAACATAGTGATTACATTTTCAGTTCTGTTGGGGAGGAATGGGGCTTTTTGGGCACAGCCACCGTCATCATTTTATTTTCTATTTTCTTTCTTAGGTTGATTTTTATTGCGGAACGACAGAAAAGTGATTTTAGCCGAATGTATGGTTATGGCGTTATTTCACTTCTGGTCTTTCACTATTTCATCAACATTGGTATGGTAATCGGCCTGTTGCCCACCATAGGGGTTCCGTTGCCCTTCTTTAGCTATGGGGGATCGGGACTTATCTTTTTCAGTATGCTGCTGTTTATCTTTTTGAAATTGGATTCTAACCGTTTAAAAGACGGTATCTAAAATTTCCATTCGGAAGAATCGACGCTTTTTTCAATGGCTTCTTGCCACTCTTCAGTTTGATTATGGAAAAAATCGATTCCGGTTTTTTCTTCCAATTCATCCACCGAAACCAAAAAACGCTGCAAGGGAGCATCGCTTTCCGTAGCAGGGATCAAAAAAGCCAAAACCTCAGGTGCGTCCCCACTCTTTTTAAGGACAATCTTGTAAAAAGCCTTTGGCACATCCACATCTTCTTCTCCAATTTCTTCCAGCCCATCTTCCAACACGCCACCTGTTACAACCACAAGGTCTCCATATTTT
>JASBTS010000194.1 GCA_030148305.1 Allomuricauda sp.
CAAATAGGAATCCGCGGCACCTGCATAGGCATCAGTTCCTACTTGGCTTTCACCGGCAAATCCTGGAGCACCAACAACTGTAGGAGCCAAATTGTTATTCACATCTGTGTTGGCACCATCAAATGGCAAATACAAGGTAGATCCAAAGTTTTTCAGGGTCACTTGACCACCATAAACTTCGGCTACCTCTTCAGCGGTCAATGCCTTACTGAAGAAGCGAAGGTCATCAATGGCACTGTAATCTGATAAATGGTTCCAGTAAGAGAAAGTTGGTCCACCCGCACCAATGGTGAAGGTATTACAACCTGTCCAATCGATTGGAGCAGACATGGCTGAACTCAATACTTCGGCCCCATTGAAATAGATAGTGCTCTTATCACTTGCAATGGTAAAGGCGACGTGTACCCACTCACCTGCGGTTACATCGATCACACCTCCATCATTCCAGCTTTCACCTCCACCGGTACCAACGTTCAACTTGATACGTTGCTCGGTAGCACTTCCTTCTCGGAACAATCGGAATCCTTGGAATCTATCCACTTCATCATCGCCAATAGTTATGATACCCGCCCTATCTGGACTAGCATCCACTTTGTACCAGAAAGATCCACTGAATTCGGTAGTCATCAATCCATCCGCTGGGTAATTGATATAGGAATCCAATGCTCCCATATAAGCCTGGTCGCCAACATAACTATCGTCTGTGAAACCAGGTGTTCCCACTTGGGATGCGGCCTTGCTTCCGATCAAATCGATATAATCCCCATCAAATGGCATGTACAATGACTCACCATCGTATTGTGGAACATATGGATTGGCAGCATTGATCATGATTTGTACATCACTCTGTGTCAACGCTTTGTTGAAGATGCGCAATTCGTCTATTTCACTGTTATCTGAAAGATGGTTCCAGTAAGAGAAGGTAGGTCCACCTGCACCGATTACCAATTGCTCGCAGCCTGTCCAATCTATTGGAGCAGAAAGGTTTGCACTCAACATTTCAATACCATTAAAATAAATGGTGCTCTGTGTTTGGGAGATGGAAATGGCCACATGTACCCATTCACCGGCAGTGACATCAATCACGCCTCCATCGTTCCAGCTTTCGCCAGATCCTGTACCTACATTCAACTTAAGGCGTTGTTCAGTTGCACTTCCCTCGCGGAACAGACGGAATCCTTGGTTTCTGTCGGTTTCATCATCACCAACAACCAAAATACCGGCCCTATCCGGAGTAGCATTGACTTTATACCAGAATGCGGCACTGAATTCGGTGCTCTTTAGGTTATCCATTGGGAAAGTAAGGTAGGCATCTGTAGCTCCCATGTAGGCATCTGCGCCAAGGAAACCTCCTCCTGCAAAACCAGGATTACCTACTTCGCCAGCTTCTTCAAAACTGATAAAGTCCATATAATCCCCATTGAACGGCATGTAGAATACCTCGCCATCAAATTGGGCACTATAAGGAGCAAGTTTGGCAAAATTGACCTCTTGTGTAGTGGTCTTTCCTTCCAAATCGGTTGCGGTAACGGCCACAACGTGGTCGCCATTACCCAAACCATTATAGGTCACTTCTTCCAAAACGATCCTGTAATCATTAAAAGAATTGAAGGTGGCTATTTGGCTTCCATCCATCGAAACTTTTACGTTAGCTACCTCAATATCGTCGGTAACCTCAAATTTGATCGTTATGGATGTTTCTTCCTCAAATGGCATCAGTTCCACTCCTTCGGTCGGGTAGGTAATGGTAATCTGGGGAGCTGTTGCGTCCACTCCGGCATCAACAGCCGTTATTGGGTCGATTCCCTCGTTACAGGACACCATCAGAAGTGCCAAAAGGAACCATATGGATTTAACTATGTATTTCATCTTGTGCGGTTTATTTAGTTAATGTTAATCGGAACTTCCGGATAAAGTTGGAAGTGCATCCACCTGTGCTTGTGGGTAAGGCAACAGCTGCTTGTCCGCACTGAAAGTCCTACCGTCATAGCTCAACTCGGAGAAATTGTCCAAACGGATCATATCGAAGTAACGAATACCCCATTCCATGCCCAATTCAGCAAACTTCTCATCCATTACATCATCAGAGGAAACCCCTGAAATGGATGGCATATCTGCCCTTGTTCTGATCAGGTTCACAGCTTGGTCCGCCGTCATTCCAGAACCAGTTGCCCCACGGGTCAACGCTTCGGCATACATCAACAAAACTTCGGCATAGCGGATGACGATAAAGTTTTTGCCTCCACCGTAATTATTCCTTCCATCCGTCAATTGTACTGATGGCAAGTAGTGTTTACCACTTGCGAACAAAGCTCTGGCATAATCGTTGAACACATCGCCATCCCTAGTGGTATTGTTTACAAATGAGGGTAATGTTGCATAATTGGGGTCTGTTTGTAGTTCCGTGATACCTCTGTCGGTAAAAATTACACTGGTCTCCAATCTTTCGGTCTCCCCTCTGTCCAACATAAACTTGATGAACTTCATACTGGGCTCATAGAATCCCCAACCGTCCGATGCATTTGCTCTCGCAGGAGTCCAACCCTGAGGACCGAACGGTGCGTAAAGGTGATAAAATGTGTCACCTGTACTGGAACCATAATCAGAGAATTGCAATTCCATCAAACTTTCGTCACTCAATTCCCCTGGTTTTTTGAACAAACTATAAAAATCAGGGTACAAGGAGAATTTATTGGAATTAATAATCGCTGCACTGGCATCGGCAACCCCTTGATAATCTTCCATTTCCAAATGAGCCATGGCTTTAAGGGCGTAAGCGGTGTAACGGGTTACACCACCAGGAATATCGGTTCTTTCATTGGGTCTCATGTTGGGCAATAATGGAATCGCCTCATCCATTTGATCGGAAATGAACTGCATTACCTCATTTTTGGAGGCCGTTCCGTCTGCTATCTCAGCATCTGGTTGATTGGTCTGGATGATAAATACATCGCCCCAAACCCTTGCCAAATTAAAATGCAACCAAGCCCTCATCACCTTTATCTCGGCGATATATTGGTCTCCTTTTGCTACATCTGTTTCAGTTGCAAAAGCCTGGAAATTCTCTATGAGACTGATCTCGGTATTTAAACTTACGATATCCCCATAGTGAAGGTTCCAAAGGGAATTGTACATCCAATACCCTTGATCATAAACGAAATTGTCGGTATCGGCAAAAGGTTGTTGGTCTCCCAAACCACCTGCATTTACATCATCACCACGAACAGAAAGCAATAAAGGCTCTTCCCAACCGCGGGTTGCAAATATATTATAGGCTCCCACCAACGCTTGAACCATGTCCTCGGTTGCGGAGTAATCCAGGTCATCTGCATTCAGCTGACCTTCAATGTCATTGAACTTGTCACTACACGACTGTGCAAAAAGCATGGCCATCAAGACAAATACCAATTTATATACTGGGTTCATACTATTTTTCATTTCAATTTTTTTACAATTTAACATTAACACCGATTGTGTATATGGAAGGTACCGGATAGGTCTGACGGTCAACTCCATCAGATACTTCTGGGTTGAATCCGTTGTAATTGAACAAGGTCAATGGTCTCTCCGCCGTAAGGGTAAACTTAAAGTCGGGAGCATTACCTTTCAATTTAGCGCCTCTCAATGTATAGGCTAATTGGATATTCTGGATTCGGAAGAAATCCCCATCCTCTACCCAAAAATTGCTGAGTTTTTGGTTCCAACTATCCCTTAGACCTGAAGAAGAAGGGTAACTGTTACTGGTCCCTTCACCATGCCAACGGTTTTTGGCCAAATCGGCATCCATGTTGGTATCGCTCGTGAATATGATTTCTCCTCGTTTCCTGTTCAAGATCTTGTTTCCACTTTGACCGTAGAAGTTCATGGTGAAACCAAAATCCTTATAATTGATTCCGATGTTTCCACCATAAGTGAACTTAGGCAAAAAGGATCCCAAAACGGTCCTATCATCATCGGTGATAGATCCATCACCATTTCTGTCCCTGTAGATCAGATAACCAGGTTCAATGTCCTGACCGTTCGCAATGGCGCTTTGGGCAACCGGATCTGCATCTATCTGGGCTTGATTTTGGTAAACACCGGTGGTCTCGTAACCGTAGAAGGCATATAAAGGCTCCCCTACTATGGTTCTTTGGCGAAACTCTGCCGAACCTGAATCTATATATCCTCTTTCATCTTCAATTTCCAAGGTTTCGTTCTTCACGGTGGTGAAGTTGGCCCCTACGGTATAGTTGAAATCAGGAGTAATGTCATTGGTCCAGTTCAATGCTACCTCCACACCTGAGTTACGGATCACACCGGAGTTCCTGCTCACTGTTACGTTCGCAATAGGAATGTAAACCGGCATAATGGCATTTTTGGTATCCCTAATGTAGTAATCGGCCTCCAAGGACAATCTGTTGTTGAAAGTTCTCATGTTGATACCGAAATCGGTCTCTTCCACCAGCTCCCAGGTTAAATCGGTATAGGTACTGGTTGCAGTGATACCGGTAACAGGAGTATCTCCCAAATCCACAGTAGTGTTGGTAACCGTATTTGCACCTGCACTGGCAGCCACATTATCGTTACCCAAACGACCCCATGCGGCCCTTAGTTTCAAGAAATCAAAAATATTGTTATCCTTCATAAATGGCTCTTGGGAAATTACCCAACCTGCCCCTACGGATGGAAAATAACCCCATTGGTCTTGTGTAAATTTAGAAGACCTATCCGCTCTAAAGGTTCCATATAAAAGATACCTGTCCTTATAATTGTATGAAAGTCTACTAAAATAAGATTGTCCATAAATCCTTCTATTTGCTTCTTCCACATTATTGTTGAAAGAAAGGGGATCGGCAAAATCCAGGTACCAAGAAGTATCATAATCAATACCCACTATATCACTACCGGTAGCTTCAAAACGGTTGGCAGCTTCATCCCTGTAGGAGGCACCTGCCATTAAGGTCACATTGTGATCATCGGCAAAAGTATCATTGTAGGTAAGGATATTATCCCAAATTTGGTTGTAGTAGTTGTTCTGTTTCCTATTGATGGAAGATATCCGTTGATCACCAAATCCCATGTTATAAGGTAGGTTGGTATAACGCTCTTCCAAAGCGGAAAAGTCCACGTTGTAAGTTGTTTTGAAGGTCAACTTATCTTTGATCAAATCGGTTTGAAGGTATACATTTGCCAACAACTTTCTAATTTTCAACCTGTTGTCATTGTATTTCATATCAGGGAACGGGTTTTGAGTTCCCCTATATCCCAAAGCTTGAGCATTTGCGTACCGTATTGGGGTGGCGTCAATATTCAAATCATCGTAAACAGGTAGAATAGGCACTGCAAAATAGGCCTTAAACCAAGCAGAATCTTCTGGGGTGTACTGTGTAGCATTACTGAATACGGTATTTACCCCTACTTTAACGTTGTCCAAAACATCTACATCCAATTTAGATCTGATGTTGAACCTTTCGTATTCGTTCTTCATGTCGAGCAATCCTTCTTGGGCAAAGTAGTTGGTACCGAGGGAATAAGAAACATTATCGGTTCCCCCTGTTACACTCAAACTATGGTTTTGGATCAACCCGTCCCTAATGATCTCATCGTACCAATCCGTGTTCACATTAGGAACGTTAGGATTCACCCTGCTCCTACCATAACGTTGCATGGCATTCAAAACAAATTGTACGTCCGCAGTGGAACCCGATTCCACAGCCATGGTAACAAACTGCTCGGCATTGGCCATTTTCAAGACATTCTGTGCACGTTGCACCCCGGTATATCCGTTATACTCAATTTGTGGCTTTCTATTCTTGCCACCCGATTTGGTTTCAATAATAATAACCCCGTTAGCAGCACGTACTCCATAAATTGCTGAAGATGAAGCATCTTTCAACACGTTCATCGATTTAATATCATTGGGGTTCAAAAAGTCGATGTTGCTATAAAACATTCCATCAACTACATATAATATATTGGTAGCATCTGAATACGTACCCAAACCACGAATCCTCACTGTTGGGGAGGCTCCCGGAGAGCCTGTCGTCACAATCTGGACCCCAGCCACTTTACCCTGTAGAGACTGAACCGGGTTGGCAGATGGTGTTTTTTCAATTTGCTCCGAATTTACGGTTACAATGGAACCGGTAAGGTCCGCTTTCTTCTGTGTACCATAACCAACGACCACCACTTCATCCAGACTTTGTGTGTCCAGCCTCATGTTGATTTCCATGACCGTTCGGTTGTTCACAGGCACTTCCTGGGTTGTAAATCCGATGTAACTAAACACCAAAATTCCATCTCCAGGCACATTGTCCAATGTGAAGTTTCCATCAAAGTCGGTTTGGATACCTGTAGTAGTACCCTTTAACACGACGTTGGCGCCAGGCAACGGCTGACCCTGATCATCGAACACCGTTCCCGAAATCGTTATATTGTTTTGTGCGAAAAGTACCACTTGAAACAACAAAAACGAGATTAGCAATAGTTTGCTTTTAATTTTCATAATTGTGCAAAAATAGAGTTAGATTTTTACTAAATTAATAAAGGGTCGGGTATCTGTGCCACTAGGGCATTACATAATAAATACATCATTTAAATATCCTCTGAAACCCCTTATTTCACCGTATTTGCAGTAGTGTGGAGTTAAAAGATGTAAAAAAAATTAACATTGTGATGTAGTAATGATGTAATTACTTGGGAGCCCGCTTTAACAGTTGACAGGGACTTTCTCAACCTAAAAAGTGATCAGAAAGTTGGAAAGATTATCAGAACTATCTATTTCCAACTTCTTTCTTAAACGATAACGATGTATTTCTACTCCTCTGACCGAAATAGCCATAAGCGGTGCTATTTCCTTTGTGGAAAGATTCATTTTAAGATATGCACACAATTTAAGATCCTTAGGGGTCAATGAAGGGTAGGCTTTTAGGAGTCGTTCGAAGAAATCCTCATGAAGTTCCTTGAAATTTACCTCAAACCGTTTCCAATCTTCGGTATCCTCAATGGAATTGTTCAATTTTTTGATGAATGCCCTATATCGTTGTGAATTCGAAAATTTATCCTTGTTCACCAATAGCATATTCTTGAGTTCCAAAATCATTTCGTTCTTTTTGGCAATGTTCAAGGTAGTGCTGGCCAATTCATTCTGTTTTAACCGCACCTCCTTGGCCAATTCCTCTTTTTCAAGTTTTGCCATTCTTTCGCGCTGCTCCTTCTCCATTTGCTCTTGGAGTTCCAAATGTTTCCGCAATAACTTTTTACGGTTGTACTGTCTCACCAAATAAATCACCAGTATTACGATTGCAGTATAAAGTAATAAACTGGCCCAGGAAAAATACCAAGGAGGTGCTATGGAAAATTCAAGGGTACTGGCCTCTGATAATTCGTTGTCCATACCCACCGTATACACCCTAAATGCATAGTCCCCAAAAGGCAGGTTCTGGAAATTGATGAACCCATTCTCCGAATACTCGGAATATTGCTTGGGACCGTTCAATTCGTAATAAAATTGAGGCGAGATATAAAGCGGCGATGCCACTTCTATAGTAAGGGATTGCGACCATCTGTTCGGCACCCTAATCCCTTGTGCGGATGCAGGATAAATATTTTTTTGGTCCTTTAATACAATGATGTCGGGAGCTGGCAATTCTTGCCCTGTATATTGTTTTTCCAGTTTTTCATTGTTGATCTTGGCAAATCCATCCGTTAAGGTAATATAGGAGGTACTGTCATTCACCTTTACGACATTTTGGGAATCGGGCGCCAACCGCTCCCTTAGAGGGGCATCGGCTATGACCAAACTATCTCCCTTTAAATTGGTATGGATAATGGCCTTTTCATTATCCGAATCCACAAACCAATAATAATCTTCATCAAAGAACAAAAGCTCTTTGTTCTTATAGTATTTGAATTCCTCAAAAGGAACGATGGTATCCTCTATTGGGTTGTATCGGTACCAATTCCCCTCACTATTGAGTACAATATGGTTTTTGATATTGAAAATCTTCACGTTATATGGACTTGGGGCACCATCTTCATCAAATTGCTGGATATTACTGACGTTTTCATATCCATCATCTAAATGGACCCGATAAAATCCCTTGTAAGGGTGGGCCGCCCATAAAATTTTTGGTGTTTCAAAACACAATTGCTTCACAGGAAAATCCAACCCTTGTATTTTTTGGATATGCCATTCCCCGTTGTCCAACTTCTCAAATTTTGCCAAGCCATTGTAGGTTCCTTGAACATAAGTAGCCTCATGATCCGGAACTTTAATGATTTCATAGCCGCCCGCTACCGTACTTAGTTGCTGAAACCCATTTTCGGTAACCTTATACGTACCTGTGTTGTGGCCGCAGATCAAATCGCCTTCCAATTCCACCAAATCCCAAACATGGTCTTGGGAACCGTTTACAAAACGTAAAATACCGCCGTCAAAATAAAATACCCCGGTATTGCTTCCCAAGAAAAGTCTGCCATTGTAGCTGGCCACATCATAGACCATTCCCAAGGTACCTGAGTAATCCGTATAATAGGTAATGGGATTATGGAGCTTTACACGAGCGATACCGTTGTCCAACCCCAACCACAATTGATCGTTGAACTGTAAGATGGCAAGGACCGTATTGTTTTCCAGTCCTGTTTCACGATTAAGAACCTGGTAATCCCTTGTGGTAATATCATAGATATAAATTCCATTTTTGATGGAGCCAAAACCCATTTGACCTTGCCCTAATATGGCCATTTTGTTCAGTTGGTGCTGTTTGAGTTCATTGTTGATTTTATCTTCCCAAGGCTGCATTTTTTGACCATCGAACAGATAACAGCCGTTCAATTTGGTGCCCACCAGTAATTTCCCCTGAAAAACCACCATATCGGTCACCGTTTTACCTAAAAGGGAATCTTGGTTGGGCAATGGTACCAGTTCTTTATCCTTTACCTCAAAAAGTCCCAGGGATCCCCCAGCCACTATCAATTTATCATTATACTCAATGATATCGGAAACCACGTGTGGCGGATCTACAACAACGATTTTATCTCCCTTATAACAGTACACTGCAGAGAAGGAACGGAACAGTACATTTCCATCCTTTGCAGGATAAATTTCCCAAAATTCCTCACTAGTAAAGGTGTGATCTTTTATTAAATAGGTAAGGGAGGTATATTCCAACTCCCCTATTTCATTCTTGGTCCAATAGCCAAACTCTTCATACGATCCCGTGTAGACCCTATCACCGATGCATTCCACGGAACGTATAATAGTATTGTTGGGCAATTTGTTCAGGGTCCATTGCTCCCCGTTAAAATGAAGCAATCCTTTGTTATTGGCCACGAACAACTCTCCGTTGGCATTGGCCGACACATCCCAATTCTTGCTCGCACCCTTGTATTCTGATAACCGATAGTTATAAATGGGAGGCAACAGGTTTTGGCCAAAAATGCAAATGGGAACTAAAAAAAGTACAATCCTAAGAAGATTTTTGAGCATTGAGTTCTATTTAGCCTGAGGTCAAAGGTCTTTTGTTTCCTGTAAATTACAAAACTATCCATTTTCCAAATCATGATAAACCAAAAGTATTCAGTTCTTCAACCGGACTCCTATCATAAAATGTTATCAAAGGTTTGGTTTTTGTTAATCCAATTTGATGACGGTCATCAGGAAATTTACTTTTCCCTAATTCTTTTTAATCATTGGACAACCTGTTTGTCTTTTCCATAATGCTTCTTGGTCTAACCTTAATCCCAAGTGATTTTACATGATACTATTTTAGCCCCGAATGATTTATCACACAAACAAAATTCCCTCAAAAAACTGATAATTAAATACTTGTAAATCACAACCGAACTTTAACATGACATTTCAAAAATTATTTCGCCACAGGTGCCCCAGGCACGAAAACAAGGTGGCCCCAACATTATGCTTCTTGGTTTTGGGATTGACCTATTTGGTTCTGCCCAATTCACTTTTAGCACAGACCCCTTCCGATGGTTTAATGATGCCATCCAAGAATGTTTGCGTACTGTTTTCCTATGATATGGGTTCCTTTGATAGGTACTGGGAAGGCACCAAACTCCGATCTAACGAAACCATTGCAACGGTAGATCAGAACATGATCATGCCCATGGCTGCCATTGGAATTTTGGACAACCTTAATTTTTACGTGAGCCTACCCTATGTCAGTACAGAATCCTCTGAACCTAACGGAGGTAAATTTACAGGGGCGCGGGGATTTCAGGATATAGGTTTTGCCGTAAAATACAGACCCTTTCGGGAAGAAGTAGGCAATGGTAGACTTTCCGCCCTGGTAACAGCTGGTTTTTCCACACCCATATCCAACTACCTTTCCGATTACAGACCTTACAGTATTGGATCGGGTGCTCCCGAATTTTCCTTACGTGGGATTGGCCAATACCAATGGAACAACGGCTTTTATATCCGTGCTGCATTGGCCCATCTTTGGAGGGGTTATACCGAAGCGGAACGCGATTACTACTACAACAATGGAAGCTATTACACCGCTTGGATGGACGTTCCAAATGCCGTGACCTACGAAGGAATACTGGGCAAATGGTTTTTCGATAACTCTTTAAAACTGGAACTGAGTTACTTCAGCTTGAATTCGACCAGCGGGGATGACATCAGGGCCTACAATGCCGCCCAACCTACCAACAAGGTTGAATTTGATCGAGTCGGATTTTCTGCCCAATACTTTTTTAAATCGATAAAGGGATTGGGAGTAGTGGCCTATCACAACCGAATCGTGGATGGACGAAATGCACCAAAAATGAGCAATACCGGATTTGGGATCACCTACCAATTCAACGTAATCAAAAAACAAACCGATGAACAAGATGCGCAATAAAATACTAACCCTTATCTCCGCTTTCGCCCTGGTCATTTTTGCTTCCTGCGAAAAGGACACGCCAAGATATTTGCCCTATGAAGGATACAGTTTTACCGAACTCAATGAAAATGGTGGGGATTGGACCCCTGTTTTGGAGGATTCCGGAGCTTCTATTGCCGTGGATGAACCGGATGCTTCGGATTCACAAGCCTATCAAGATGAGTTAGCTGAAGTGAAGGAAGCCATGGCCAATATGACCCCCGAGCAGAAAAAAGCTGTAAAATATTGGACCAATAACCCGGCTATCCGCTGGAATGAAATTGCATTGGAGCTTATCGCCAAATACAACCTGATCCCTGGTCCCAATGACGATGGCACCTATACGTTACCCAATCCAGCGAACCCTGAAGGCCCGCCAGCTTTTCCTTTTGCGCATCCACCTTATGCGTGCAGGGCACTTGCGTATATGTCCGTGGCCCAATTTGATGGACTCATCACGGCTTGGCATTATAAATATGAGTACAACCGAGCAGCTCCCTACCAATTGGATGATGCTATTGAGTACGCCTACGAGGGAAACAATATTCCGTCCTATCCTTCGGATGGCGCGGTGATAGCAAGGGCCTCACGAAAAATTTTAACGGCCATGTTCCCTCTCGAAGCGGAATATCTCCAGGAAATGGAAGATGAAAACTTGGAAAGTCTCTTGCTTTCCGGAGGATATGTAATGAGTGATATTGATGCGGGACTTGTCATCGGTGATGCCGTTTCTGCCACTGGATTGGCAAGGGCTGCCAACGATGGGATGAAAAATGCACAGACTCCAAAAGCAGTATCGGATTCCATTAAACAAGCTGCATATGAGCGATTTGGCTGGGCATGGGACAATTTGGAAATTCCAGTACGTCCTGTTGGACTTACTCCCTTATTTGGAAAAGTGACCATGTGGAGCATTGCTGATGTGGAAAGCGTTCGTCCCATACCACCGCCACAGCTGGATTCACAGGAGTTTCTGGATGATGTACAATTACTCAAAGATTATGCCCGTAACATGACCGACGAACACCGAAGGATCGCCAATTTTTGGCAAGACGGATTAGGGACCTATACCCCACCTGGCCATTGGAATCGAATTGCCAATGAAATGATCGTGAAACACAAACTGAACCCATTGCAGACCACACGAACCTTGGCCTATATGAACATGGCCATCATGGATTCCGGAATAAGCTGTTGGGATGCCAAGTACTATTACCATTATCCGCGACCTATACAAATGATCGAAAATTTTGAGACCATTGCGGGTACTCCAAATTTCCCCAGTTACACTTCCGGGCACAGTGTGTTTTCAGCGGCAGCGTCCGAAGTGTTGGCTTATATCTTTCCTGATGAAGCGGCCAAAGTACGCGGATGGGCAGAAGAAGCGGCCATTTCTAGGGTTTATGGAGGCATTCACTGGAGCTTTGATGCCTTTGTGGGCACCGATCAAGGAAGGGAGGTTGCCCAATACACCATTGACCGAGCCAAAGCAGATGGGGCGGACAATTAAAATCTAAACTTGATGCCTATTTATGGCCCTGAAGGTGAGATTCACCCTTGGGGCCTTTATCAATTTGGTAGGTGGCAATCGGTGTAACCAATGGGTCTGTGTGGTGCCCTTCATCACCAAAAGACTGCCATGTTCCAACACCAAACCTACTTTTTCCTGGGTCTGCTTGTGTTTGAATGCAAATTTTCGCTCCGCACCAAAACTTAATGAGGCAATGGCCCCATTTTTCTTAAGCTCTTTTTCGGCATCACTGTGCCAAGCCATGCCTTCTTCCCCAGAATGGTACAAATTCAACAAACAGGAATTAAATGTTTCCCCAGTGAGCTTTTCAGATCGTCTTTTCAACTCTAAAAGTTCCTTGGTCCAAGGCAATGCCTTCTTGGTGTTGTTGGAATAGGTGTAATCGAAAGGCTGGTCGGCATACCAAGCCACCTTCCGTTTGGTCACGATGCGTTTACCGAAAATTACGGCCACATCGTTCTCCCAGGCAATGGTATCCATCAATTGTTGGTAATAGGTATTGGCCTCCTCAAAATCCATGATGGTGCCATAGTAGTTTACCGTACCATCCTTTGGCAACCAATTATGATTGTGGTCCATCTCATTGCTGAACAAATCCATCTTTCCATTTTTTATATAATCCTTGCAAACAATGTCCGCAAGGTCGATATCCTAAGATAATAGCCTCTTTTTCAGAACAAAAGAAAACACGATTTTCCCTTTTCATCCGTTTGCCCGATTTACATTTCAAGGTACCATAAATCTTCAACTTGCTGTTGCCTCCAAATTGGATTTCCCCAGACTTGATCTTACTCCTAACTTCATCATCGCCTAAATCTGCATGATGTAGCATTTCAACTGATGGCATCATGAAAAATGATGCCCAAGGTGTAGCGCTCTCCCCAATGCAGTTCACTTACACCATGTTTCATGTTCACACGATAATACCCATTTTTCCCTTGAACTGGTCGGAAATTCGTAGTAAATAACAGGACATCTCCTTTTTTGGGCTGCAACACCATGGCCTTGGATTGTGCCCGTGGGGTTTGCTGGGTCATCACAAACTCTCCACCAGTATAATCCACAGTAGGTTCACTCAAAAAAAGTACTGCTTGCATGGGAAAATAAACCTCGCCATATAAATCTTGGTGCAAGGTGTTGAATCCACCTTCTCCGTATTTCAAAATCAACGGTGTTGGCTTGGTTTGATGGTTTTGCCAACAATCCCCCAATAATTGTTGATGGCTATTGGGAAATTGATTATCCATTTTCAAGGCTTTCATCCAAAGATTGGCTATTGGTGCCAAATGAGGATATAGTTCCGTCCGTAACGTTTGAATGATCTCCGGCAAGGGATAATCAAAATACTTGTATTCTCCCAATCCGAAGCGGTAGCGCTCCATAACCACTGTTTTACGGTAACCATTCCGTTTATCATATAGTTTCTTCAAACCCTCTACCTCTGCATCGGTCAAAAGACTCGATATCAAACCATAGCCTTTATTATGCAAACTTTCGCCTATACTTTCCCAATCCAGATGCTTGATGTGCTCTGAAATCCTGTCCATAATTTATCCTGATTTAATTGTCGAGTTAAGCTTCAGGTTGAGCATCCGTTTGTGCTGCTTCCCAACCAATGATGGCCGTTTTTCGGGTATTGCCCCACATATAGCCTCCAATTTTTCCAGTGGATTGGATCACACGGTGGCAAGGGATCAAGAATGCAACGGGATTGTTCCCTATCGCGGTCCCCACGGCTCTTGAAGCTTTGGGTTTTTCTATCTTTTGAGCAATGTCACCATAGGTGACCAAACTTCCCATCGGGATCTTGAGCAACGTTTCCCAAACTTTCAACTGGAAAGGGGTACCGTTCAAATGCAGTTTGATTTGATCCAGTTTGCTCCAATCGTGCTGAAAAATGAACAGCCCATCTTGCTGGTGCTTGTCCAACAATTGTTGGTATTGGGCATTGGGGAATCGGGATTTTAATTCGTTGAAGGCCAGTTGCGCATCATCCATGAAAGACATATGACAAATACCCTTCTCAGTAGAAGCTACGATCATTTTACCAAAGGGACTTTCGGCAAAGCTGTAATTGATGTGCAGATTTTCACCCCCATTTTTAAATTCTCCTGGGGTCATCCCCTCAATGCCCACAAAAAGATCGTGCAACCTGCCTGTTCCCGAAAATCCGGTTTCCCATGCGGCATCGGCCAAGGTGGTCCCTTGTTGTTTCAACAATTGCTTGGCATGCTCCACACTGATGTACTGCATGAACTTTTTAGGGCTTACCCCTGCCCATTCGGTAAACAAACGCTGAAAATGGTATGGGCTCACATGAATGGTCTCCGCAATCTCGCCCAATGAAGGTTGCTCCTGAAAATGATCCTGAATAAACGCGATTGCCTTGGCAATCCGGTTGTAGTTGAATTCTGCTTGACTTGTCATGATCTATATTGTTTGGAGCAAATGTAGGTGCGTATACTTGGGCTTAAAACCCGAATCTTGCGAACCCAACCAACCTCATCAACCCAACAACCGTTCTTGGCTTTTCTGCAAGATATCCGACACCCTTTGTTTAAGGGCTTCGGGTTCCAGAATGGTAGCATAATCGGCAAACATGAGGTACCATCGGGCAAAACCGTTGTTCATATCCATGGACATAAAGGTCATCTCCACTCCTTTATCCGTGGCTTTTTCAGAAACAAAACCGTAATATTTTTTTCCATTCCGGATATATTTGGCAACGGTCTTGTCCACCAAGATCTTCACCTTGGTCTTTTGCACGTTTTCCCTTTTTTCTCTGTGTTCATCCAAGGTACCATGTTCCAAGGCGAAAGGTTCCTGCGTTCTTTTGATCCGGTGGATCCTGTCCGTTCTAAAATGACGGTAATCCATCCGAAGATGGCAATATCCCAAAATATACCAATAGCCGTTCTCATGGAAAAGGCCTACAGGTTCTATCTTCCGTTCAGAAGGATCGTCTTCCCGAAGGGATTCATACCGTAAAAAAACCTGCTTTCGCTCCGCAATGCTTTCAAACAAAATCTCAAGGGCATCCGGGACCTCCTTATTGAACAATTCCTGTCCTGGCACTATGGACACTTGGTTTTCCAAGGCTTCCACCCAATCCTTTTCACTACCACGGAGCACGGATTTCAACTTGAACATGGCCGATTCATAATACGCCCCGAGTGATTTATCGGTGAACTTTTGCATCAACTTTTCGGCAGCCACAAAACTACCAGCTTCTTCACGCGTGAACATCACCGGGGGTAATCGGTACCCCTCCATAATCGAATAACCGATTCCAGCCTCGCTGGCAATGGGTACTCCGGAAGCCTCCAACGTCCTGATATCCCTATAAATAGTACGCAGACTTACCTCAAAGCGGTCGGCCAGCTCCTGGGCCTTCACAATCCGTTTGGACTGCAACTGGATCAAGATGGCAACAATCCTATCAAAACGTTTCACGGTATCCATTCCCATAATTGCGTAGGCTATCTCCCAAAGATAGGACTTAAGCCCAAAGCCATGAGATGATTTCCTTTTCATTTTTCATTGATTTAAACAAGACAACAATATGTATTCCTTTATTTTCAAGCAATATTACCTATGGACAGTGACAACGGTTTGTCATGAATATTTTTTTTCAACTTCATTTTTTTCTACTGACAAAGGGCTGTCACACTCTGCTTTTACCTTTGATTCAAATTCTAAAAACCTTTAAATACAACATCATGGAAAAAACAGCAGCAACACAGCAAACAATGGATCAAGTAATCTCCCCTGCCCAATTATTGGAGCACTGGCAAGGACACCGGGGGTTGACCCGAAGGGTCATTGAAGCCTTCCCCGAAAAGGAACTGTTCGAACATCAAATTGGAGGTATGCGACCCTTCTCCGAAATGGTTGCTGAACTTTTGGCCATTGCCGTACCGGGATTGGAGGAAATCGTGAGCAAAAAGACAGTGGAGCTCAGGGAGAAAAGCGATTTTGGTCACAGTAAGGCCAAAATTTTGGAACTATGGGACGAATCCACGGAAAAGATCGATATGCTTTGGAACCAAATTGGGTTAGCGCGTTTTCAAGAGTACATCAAACTCTTCGGACAGTATGAAGGTACCGTTCAATCCTCCATTTTCTATTTTATCGACAATGAGATCCACCACAGGGGGCAAGCTTATGTGTACCTCCGTTCGTTGAACATTGAACCGCCATTTTTCTACGAGCGATAAAAAGCAATGGTTATGAGGACCGTTTTGGTATTTAAGACTTCGGTATTGGGCAAAGGCCATGTTAGGGCCCTAAAACCTTTATTGAACCAATTGATCAACAAGAACGGACAATGGAATTTTGACCTGGAGGATTGCGACAACATTCTCCGGGTCGAATCCCAAAACGTACGGGCACATACAATTTCAACCTTATTGGAAAAAAATGGCTTTAGTTGTGAGGAACTCCATTGAAGATGCTTCCCCTAGCACTAATGATGAAAAAGAAAACGGCCAAAACCCCAAATTAAGGGATTTTGACCGCGCACTTCGTTTTTGGACGATCAGACCCAACTTTCAAAAAAAGTCGGCATCATGATCTCTTGGGTCAGATGCCCGCTTTTTGTTTCAATTCCGTAAACTGGCCTAATAACTCGGTATATCTTTCCTTCTCTTCTTGACCCGGTTCCTTATCGGTTCCGGACAAGATGTAATATAAATAGGAGATTTGACCCACCATCATGGGTTGTGGATAGGCACCTTCCTCGTTTTTCAATTGCTTTAAAATCGATTTGTAGTGATCCAATTTGGCATCTCCAATTTTGGATTTTTCAAGCTCCTTGATTTTCTTCTCCAAGTTATCTTGAAGCATTTTGGCATCGGACAATAGGTCTATTACCTTGAAAACCAATTGTTGTTGTTCCAAAATGTTGTCCAAGGTCACCCCATCATCCTTCAATCTAGGGTCTATCAAAATTTCAAAAGGTTGTTCAAAAGTAGCACCGCCTACCGTTAATTTTGCTTTGTACATGCCGGGAGGAACCACAGGTCCACCCTTGTACCTTCTGTTCTTGTTCTTGTCCCAAGGTCCTTTCTGGCGAAGGTCCCAAGCGAATCGGTTGATGCCTTTTTTGGTCTCCAATTTTTTATCCAGATACACAAAGGTCATGTTCAGACCCATGTCCTCCACTTCTTCCTTGGTCGATTTTAATTGGGTCGAATCACTAACGATGGAAGCCACGACCTTGTTTTGGACATCGAGGATATCCAACTGTACCCCACTTTTCATATCGCTGGGCAAATAGTAATCGATAAGCACGCTGGTGGATGGATAATCAGGGAAATCCCCTCCTCTTGGACTATCGTAGCGGATGGTATTGGCTGGTTTGAACAACACAGCGGAATCCCCCAAACTGGTCATGTTTTGGTCTTCCAAGGAAGTAACATTGTCCAGAATCCAGAAACCGCGACCCATGGTGCTCAAAATCAGGTCTCCACGATATAAGATGATGTCGGTAATCGGCACTATGGGAAGATTTTGCTGGAACTTTTTCCAATTCTTCCCGTCATCGAACGAAACGAACATGCCATATTCCGTACCGGCATACAACAATCCTTCACGAACGGGGTCTTCACGGAGCACACGGGCAAAATAATCCGAAGGGATACCGTTGGAATCGGTACTGATCAATTCCCAGCTTTCACCATAATTGTCCGTTTTATAGAAATAGGGCTTATTGTCACCCAACAAGTGTCGTTCCACCGCAATATAAGCCTTTGCCGGGTTGAACTGGGAGGGTTCCACGGACTCTACCCTACCGCCTTTGGGCAATTTTTTAGGGGTAACGTTCTTCCAGGTTTTGCCACCATCCTTGGTAACGGAAATCACACCGTCGTTGGAACCCGTCCAAATGGTGCCTTTGGCAATCTTGGATTCCCTGATGGAATACAAGGTGCTATAATATTCTTCGCCAGTGATGTCCCTCGTGATGGGATTTCCTGAAATCACCTGTTTATCGGGTTCGTTGGCCGTGAGATCGGGAGAAATGATTTCCCAGTTTTTACCGCCGTTGCTTGTTCTATGCAGGAATTGGGAGCCCATATACACTACTTCTGGGTCATACGGCGACACATGGATGGGGGCCACCCTTTGAAAGCGATATTTTAAATCCTTCGGATTGTGACCATAAATATTGGAAGCCCCAATGGAATATTCACGATCGATCCCAGTCTTTTTACTGTACACGCTGAAGCGCCCTTTACAGTTGTTGTACACCATGTAGTGGTTGCCCGGCATGGGGATCACGGGCCCGGTTTCGCATCCGCCAACGTTCAACATGATAGGAGTTCCCGGAGTTGTGGTAGCACTTGGTGCCTTGCTCGGAATGGCAATAGTGGTATTATCTTGCTGGGCACCATACACCCAATACGGATATTGCTCATCCACCGCTACTTGATAGATTTCCGCCGTGGGTTGGTTAAATTGGGTAGACCAGGTTTTTCCTCCGTTATGCGAAATATTGGCTCCCCCATCATTGCATTGGATCAACAGATCGGGATTGTTGGGATTGAGCCAAATATCATGATTGTCACCATGGGGAACGCTCATTTGTTTCCAGGTTTTACCACCGTCGGTAGATTTTATCAGTGGATTGGCGTTGGAATAAATGATGTCGGGATTGGTAGGATCCAACTCTAGATTGGTATAGTAAAAGGGCCTGTTCACCAAATCTTCGTTATCGGAAACATGGGTAAACGATTTGCCTTGATCGATGGATTTGTAAAGTCCCCTTTCCTTATCAGGTGCTTCAATGACCGCATATAGGATTCGTGAATCTACAGGAGAAACGGCCAAATCAATCTTACCGATAAGTCCTTTGGGCAATCCTTCCTCCAGTTTCACCCAATCCTTTCCTCCATTCACGGATTTGTAAATGCCTCCATCCTTATTTTCACCACCCGAATCGATGGTCCATGGGGTTCTACGAGCTTTCCAAGCAGCAGCATAGACCACGTTGGGATTACCGGGAAGCAGTTCCAGATCGGCAAAACCCACTTCATCGGAAACGAATAATACTTTTTCCCAAGTTTTGCCGCCATCCGTCGTTTTAAAAATACCTCTTTCAGCATTGGATTTAAATGCATTACCAATGGCAGCCACCCAAACAATGTTATTATTGGTCGGGTCAATTTCTACAGCTCCAATTTGGCCCACGTTTTCCAAACCGATGTGTTCCCAAGTTTTTCCGGCATCTATGGATTTGTACATTCCTTTCCCTGCAATGATGTTACTTCGAATACCATCAGAACCTGTACCTACGTATACAATGTTGGCATCATTTTCGGCTACTTCAATCGCTCCTATGGAAGGGGTATCGAAAAATCCATCCGAAACATTGAACCACGAAGTGCCGTAATCCTCCGTTTTCCAAACTCCTCCACCGGAAGCACCCAAATAAAAAGTACCGGGCTCCAAGGCGGTTCCCGTTACGGTGGTTACACGACCACCACGTGCGGGGCCTATGGTTCGGTATTGAAAAGCATTAAAATCTTGTGCGAAGATTATAGTAGTAAGAAAAAAAACTAAAAAGAATGGAGAAAAGCGGTAGTTGGTTTGCATGAGTCAGTAGAATAGTTTGGTTTTCCCAAATCTACTGAATACTGGGGTAAACTGAAGTATTACAGATATAGAATTATGAATTTAAAGAATTTTATTGGGGATTTTTGGAAAATTTCATGGGGACAGAAATCAACACTTAAAAATCCCGTATGAAAAATTGAGGTTTTTGTTATTGGAATCTAATCCACTTTCTCATACTTATAGCTACATCCTTCTATGCAAATGATACTGGTTGGGGTAAGAAGGATGGCATTTTTGCCGTAGTCGATTTCAAAAGTAATTTGGCCTTCATCGTTTTCCGTACCCGACTCAAAACTGTCGCAATCATAGTCCAGCGCTAGGTTTCCGTCTACAACACTAAACTCACCCGTTGTGCAATCCTCATATTTATCAGACGAAAAACTGCCGTTCTCAAAGAATTCTATTTCTTCCCCATCCTCCACATCAGTCCAATATTGTGGACCGCCAGCACTAATGTAGGCTTCGGTCAATTTCCATGTCCCTTCAATGGGAAAAGCATCTTGATCAAATCCTTTAAGGTCATCGTCGTTATCACACGACATAAGAATACCAAAAATCAAAATGCAGATGCCAGGAAACAACATTTTCATATGTAGCCTTTTTAGGACTAGGATGTGCATTTTTCAATCCGTTGCGTGCTACAGGAATAAAAACCTGTTGATTCCCTATCTATTTTTTCATCTTGATAACAATTACACCATTGGCGCCACGAGTCCCATATAATGAGGCATTTTCATCACGAATTACCTCAACGGAAGCCACATCCCTGGGCATGATATATTCTATGGAGCTTACCACCGTACCGTCTACAATCAATAATGGTTCCTGACCGCTGTTAACTGAATTTAGTGCATTACCCCTTAATCGGATTTTGGTACCGTTCACTTGGGCACCGGGAACTTCCGTGGCAATTAACTGATACATATCCAGGTATTTACTGTAATCCTTCGGTTCTTTTTTGCTTCGTGCTTTTCCTTTTGTATCGAACCCAAGTTCCGATAAGTTTTCCTCGGTGACAACAGGGCCACCTTCAGGAAAAACAATCTGTATTTCTTTGCTACCATCAAGATTAAAGGATTGGATTCCATAAACGGAGGAAAATGCCATTATCACCTTGTTATCATGATTCAAGTCAATTTCGAAATGGCCATTTTTATCAGTTCTGACCCTGGTATTGACCGAGTCCAAATAGATTACGGCCTTTTTAACGGGATTATGCCCTGGGTCCAATACGGTACCACTCACCCTAATCCCTTTGGATTCGGCAGTTTGAGCTATAAGCGACCCTATGAAAATAAAGTAGAGAATTATAAAATATGATTTTGGCTGTTTTGTTTTCATTTTCAATTGTTCTTTAAAGGTTTTACATGGTCAAATTAATTTTCTTATTTAAAAAAATAAGGCTTGTATAACATACTTTATTGGATGTAATTTAATCGATTTTGATCAAGATTAATTTTTCACGTCAATAATTTCTCTTACAGGCCTTTATAAACTAACTTCAAAAGTTCTTGATTCATTTACTATTTGACCGTTTTCCGTTATCCCCCTAAGCTCAACAATATGTCTACCAGTTTGGTTCCCACTGAAAAACTCCATGGAATAGGTACTCTATGCATCCATTTTGAAGGTTCAAAAAATTACCCCTCAATCAGGATACCAGAAAACATATACCTCATTTGAACAATACAAATCGACCTTTTGCTTTTGACCGATAAATTTTGCAGCAGAACTAAAATAACTGTTTGTATCTTCCAACAACATTTAAATTGATTTACCAATCTGGCAATAATAGGTTTGCCATTGTATAAAATTGAAAAATAAAAATGAGAATCAATTCAATCTTAACCTTTGTAATCTCCATCCTATTATTGACAAACTGTTCCAAAGATGAAACTCCCGGGCCTGAATCGGAAAAAGAAGAAGATGTTGTCAATTATTTTACAGTTAAAATATCAGCCGATAAAGATACCGAGCTTAGCACAGATTATCTTATAATTCATGATGCCAATGGAGAGCTTGTTGAATACAAGTCTTTTGAAAAAGGTGAAACAATAGTTTTCAGTGCCGATCGGGACAGCATAACGGATTTTTTTACCGTAACGCACTTTTCTACCAAAAGTGGTGAAAATCCCACGTTATATTATTTATACTCCTATTCCGATATTAAAGTCGGTAGTAGTTGGACAATATCCAAGAATTTCATCAACTCTGGGGTATCTAATGTATTCCCGAGTACCGGCAACTTTTCCATTCAGATAAGTGGTGAAGGGGAAAAACCATCAGAATTCCAAATTTCAAATGGTAGCAAATCCAATGTGTTAACATTTCCAAATTACGCTTCTTCACAAGACCAAAATTGGGGTTCCTTCGTCAATATGGATATGGAAGCTGGTTTTGATGATTTCATGATTACAGGCTTGATCTCAACGGGTAACCCAAAATACTATCTTTTGAAAAATGTAGAGGACAATGCCTACTACCAAATTAGCTATGATAATTTTTTAAACTTTGATTCCTATTTTGATTTTTCTTCACCTTCTGATGGGTATACTACTTTGATGCTGGTTGGCTATAAAAATGATCAGACCCCCTTGGGTCCTGGTTTTGAATTATACCACTACCATCCAAACAATTCATACAGTATTGATACAGAATCACTAAAAATTGGATACTTGGATGATTATTTTACAGGATATGCCTTTTATGCAACTTATACCAATGGCTTTGTATACTCAAGAAATCATTTTGGTGCAACTCCACCCTCGAGCTATCGTGTCCCTGACCTTCCATCCGTTTTGGTTGAAAATCCTTCCATTACAAATTTCAAAGTTTCTATGGAGCTTGATTATGTACGGAGTGAAAGTGTATGGAACTATAGGGTACAATTACCGGGGGGAGGTTGGACAGAAACGAATTGGTATGTATCAGCGAACAAGGATTCGTATCCCATTATGGGTGAAATTCCAACCAAATTATACGAAAAGTTCCCCAATATGAAAGTGGATGAAATCACGTATAGCCGTACCAAGTTCTATCTGGATTCGTATACACATCCAGAATTTATTGCAAAAACATTTGTCACCCAGGACATAGAAACAACACCAAGAAACGAAGAGTTTATAATCATTGGCCCTGAAAAATGAGCATATATTTTCCTAGTTAAGAAGTATTTCTAGGTTTCTTGTCCAAAAAAAGAACTAACGGGCTGTAAAAAGCAAAACTCATGGTATCTGCTTTACTAAAGCAAAAAACTAAATTATTTTATTCTTTGAACTTACATCAAATTTCTCAGGTAAAAATTATTACCATGCACAATCGGATGTTTTCCAAAACATACTAATCACAGGGTGCTTATCATATTCCACGCAGGTCTTCACAAGTTAATTTCAAAAGTTCTTGATTCATTTACGATTTGCCCATTTTCAGTAATTTCCTTTATTTCAACAACATATTTTCCAATTTGGTTTC
>JASBTS010000200.1 GCA_030148305.1 Allomuricauda sp.
ACAAATTGGTTCAACATCACTTTGTCTATTTCCAACAAGATCAAGGCAGCAGAACCACCTAAAATAATCAAGAGGGAATAGTATAATATTTCCTTTGTGTGTGCAGGGAAATGAAAATCCAGTTTTGGATATCGAAGCGTAAAAGCATAGATCATGATGATGATGGTCCGTAAAAGGTGTAATCCCACCAACAGTTGAAGAAAAGTATTCAGGGAAATCACTTCAAAATAAAACACACCCAATAAAATGGAAACCCCTACCCTCGCAAACACTTCCTTCATGAAATTTCCAAAAACCGATTTCATGTGCACCTTGCACCAAGCATTGAAAACTTCAAAATAGGCCATGGACAACCCCACCAAAAAAATATACCACAAATAATCCTTAACAATAGGATTAACTTTAGAAATAAGGTCCCCAATAGGATTGTAACTGAACAACACCAGTAATGCCATGGGTACAATACCCAATAAAGGAGTAAGGATCATAAGGGTCAAGAAACCATCCTTCTCTTCATCTGGACAAAAACTAAAAAATTTCACTAGGGTGTTCTGTACCCCAAAAGCCATCAAGGGCATAAGAATGGCACCAGAGGCCAAGATAAAAGTGACGAGTCCGTAATACTCGTCGGGCAGTATTTTTGTATACAGAAAAAGTGTATTGATGGCCGCAATAAAAAAGCCAACATACGTATAGATCAAGTTTTGAATTGATTGTTTGAGAACAACGCCCATTAGATGAATTTTGCCAAGGATTCCGTGAGCGCCTTTCTGTGGAATTTATCGATTCCCTCCGAGGGACACTCCAATTTTCCTTTTTGGTATTGGTTGAACCAATCCAAAAGTACATTTTTTAACAATGCCACATCGGAATGGAGAAGGAACTTGCCAGCTTTGGATTCCTCGACCATGCTGCCTGCCTCCCATTCGTTAGGGCCTATGGCCAAAATGGGACGCCTTGCATTCAGGTATTCGAACAATTTACCGGGGATGATACCCTTGGTTTCTTCGGAATCAATTTCCAACAACAATAAGATCTGTGAAGATTGCATGGTTTCAATAACCTTATCGTGGGGCAGATAACCCAAGGATTCTACATAAGCATCCAACCCAAAGCTTTGTAAACTGTTTTGCACTTCGTCACTGATGACACCGGCCAATTTGATTTTCAATGCTTCTTGAAAGGATACATTTTCAGCTATCAACTCTTGAATGGCCTGCCAGAGTCCCAAAGGATTCCTACCCGTCAACAACGAACCCAAATGCGAAATGGTAAATTCCTGATCCAATTTCCTTGGTGAAAGATTTCCATCAAACCCATTGGTGATCACTTTAATGGGTTTTGGGGTGATGGCTTCAAACTCTTTCCGAGTGGTTTGGCTGGTCACCATAATTTTATCCGCAGTGACCAACACTTCTTTTTCAAGCGATTTGTGCCTTTGGGCCGCCCATGGGGTCAACCGTAACTTTTTGTGGTACCCGATGGAAGTCCATGGATCCCGGAAATCCGCGATCCATTGCAGATCATATTTCCTTTTCAATCCCAGTCCAATCAAGTGCAGACTATGGGGAGGACCTGTGGTAACGATAGTCTTTATACCTTCTTCGGCAATCACCTTGGCCAAAAAATGTATGGAAGGTTTTACCCATTTTTTTCGGGCATCGGGAATAAAAAAGTTACCTCGAATCCACAACAACATCTTCTCTACTAATGAAGGATCCTTCTCTTGGATGATTCCAGAACTAATGGTCTTGGTCTTCTTTTTGGACAACAACCCTGCCCAGCCATAAGGTTCTTTAATGGGTTGTTTCAGGATTTGCACATTTGCGGGAATCTCCTTTTCCAAATTATGGTCCACAATGGGGTAACTTGGATTTTCAGGAACATAAACCAGTGGTTCATATCCAAAATCGGGCAAGTATTTTACAAATTTCAGCCATCGCTGTACCCCTGGTCCACCGGCAGGAGGCCAATAGTATGCTATGACCAAGATCTTTTGCATTAGGTGTCCTTGGGTTTTCTGCCAAAGAGGGAGTACCCGGCCCCACCCACTACGATCAAGCCCAGCAAAATGTTCGCGGCCAAGGCAATTTGACTACCTTGTTCTATTACTTGGGGCTCGAATTTGAACTCGATTTCATGAGTACCCGCAGGGACTTTCATGCCACGGAGGGCGTAGTCCACTTTAAAATGGGGTTCGGGTTTGCCATCAATGAAGGCATCCCAACCTGATGGGTAATACATTTCGGAAAAGACCGCAAAGCCATCGTTGGCATTGGAAGACTTATATTTGAGATAATCCGGACGGTATTCCACCAAACCGATGTTTGCCAATGAATCCACCTCAAAACGGAGTTTGGTCTGTGTAGGATAGGTTTTGGTATTGATGACCGCTTGTTTCTTGGAATTGAAATCCTTCAATTTCATGATTTCCTCATCGGCAGAGGAAACGGGTAACAACTGATCCACAAACCATGCATTGCCATTGGCGTCAGGATTTATCGCTGGAAAACTTTTTCCGTCCTCATCCTTTTGAATGATGTACTTCACGTTCAACATATTCAATACCTGCAGGTTGTTCTGGTACAGATGATACTCGAACAAATCCTGCAAAGCGCGGGGCTTGGCGGCATGGTAGCCCCCTATCGATTTATGAAAATAAGAGGTTCTGGAACCGTTGACCCCTTCTTCAGGATCAAACACCCTAAAAATGGAATCGTCCTGTTGGATCAACTGGTCAATTTGACTGGCTTGAAAAGGCTCGTTCACTTCATGCTGGCGTACAAAATCGTCCTCGTTCACATAGCGAAGATCAACACCCACCAAATCGAACAAAATTAAAGCACCCAAAGCGATGACCAGTAGATTCTTTCCAATCCTTTCTTTGATAAAGAACCAAAGGGCGGCAGCGGCCAAAACCACATAAACCAACGAACGTATAGTATCGTTGATGTAAACAGCTTCTCGGTCGCGTTTGATCATGGTCATGACATCATCCCCGAAATACCCACGGTACACCTCGTCTCGCAAGCCTTCAAAACTGAAAAAGCCTTTAATCAGGAAGATGAAAATTCCCAATCCCAAAGTGATGAAAAAGCACCATTTTAGGGCATTGAGTTTTTCCTTTTTATCCACGGAAGCCTTGAAAAGCTCCCATAATCCCAAAATACCCAATACAGGGAGACAAAGTTCCAATACCACTTGGATCGAAGACACTGCCCTGAATTTGTTGTATAGCGGGAAATAATCGATCATAAAGTCAGTGAGCAAAGGAAAGTTCTTCCCCCAAGACAACATCAATGATAAAATAGCCCCGATCAACAACCACCATTTCTTTTTTCCTTTCACCAAAATGATACCCAATACGAACAAAAAGAAAATGATTGCTCCAACGTAGGCAGGTCCTGCCACAATGGGCTGGTCTCCCCAATATAAGGGCAAGCCACTAGAAAATTCCAATGCTTTACCGGGCGGCTGTCCTTGATTGGTAAAGTATTCGTATGCCTTGTAATCCTTGCCCAAATCATCACCACCTTAACCTCCAAAAAATCTCGGGGAAAACAAATCCAGCGACTCCGCTAT